>CAWULI010000121.1:0-2659 GCA_963923155.1 uncultured bacterium | reverse complement strand
GGCCTATCAAGTTTCGTGAGCGAATTCTTGGTACTGGTCGGAACCTTCACACGTTATCCAGTCGCTGCAATCATCGCGACCTTCGGAATTGTGTTAGCGGCTTTATACATCTTGATTCCGGTGCAAAAAGCGCTACATGGTCCAACAACTAGCGGTAATGAAAACTTGAGCGATTTGAATCTGCGCGAGAAGGTTGCAATCGCACCAGTGATTGCAGTCATCATCGCACTTGGTTTCTACCCTGCACCGCTTCTAAACATCATTAATCCGGCGGCGACCGCCACCATCTCTGCGTTGGGATTTAGCGATCCCACCCCATCAGTAGGAGGCAAATAATGGGTGGCTTCATCGCTCCAGCTCTTAATTACTCAATCTTGGCGCCGATCATCACCTTGTTGGCTGGCGCGTTAATTGGAGTTCTCGTCGAAGCATTTGCGCCACGCGAAAAACGCGGCGCGATTCAATTACCTTTAACTTTGTTCACGCTCGTGCTCGCTTTAGTTCTTGTCATTAGAAATCAAGGCCGTGAAGTTTTGAGTGTCGCAGGTGGATCAGTTGTTTGGGATGGCGCTGGTTATTTGATTCAAATCTTCATCTTGTTAGTTGCGGTACTAGGAACTTTATTGATTGCGGATGAGAAGAACTTCACCGCAGTGGCATCTGCACTTCCTGGTTCGCAAGAGGAGGTAGCGGCATCTGCTGCAGGATTACGTGTTTCAGAAGTCTATCCGCTGACCTTATTTGCCGTTTCAGGAATGCTACTCTTCCCGATTTCTAGCGACTTAATCACCCTTTTCGTAGCTCTTGAGATGCTCTCGCTACCACTGTATTTAATGACCGGATTATCTCGTCGACGTCGTTTGATGTCGCAAGAAGCCGCGCTTAAGTACTTCTTGTTAGGTGCATTTGCCTCGGCATTCTTCCTGTTTGGTGCCGCGTTCTTATACGGTGCATCAGCCAGCATCACACTAAGCGGAATTCGCGAAGCGGTAGTTGGTGGCACCGGAAACAATGTCTTCTTGCTTGTAGGTATCGTCTTCATCTCAGTTGGTTTGTTATTTAAAGTAGGTGCAGTTCCATTTCACGCCTGGACACCAGATGTTTATCAAGGTGCGCCGACTCCGATAACTGCATTTATGGCAGCGGCCACCAAGCTAGCTGCTTTCGGAGCGATGCTTCGCATCTTCTATACCGCATTTGCTAATGCTGAATGGAATTGGCGCCCGATCATCTTGGTAATTTCGATTGCCACCATGGTCTTGGGATCGCTAGTTGCAATTGCGCAGAGAGATGTCAAACGCATGCTGGCTTACTCTTCGATTGCTCATGCTGGTTTCTTGCTTACCGGTGTGTATGCACTAAGCAAGAACGGTTTGAGTGCTTCGATCTTCTACTTAGCCACATATGGATTAACCACTGTCGGGGCTTTCGCATTGGTCACTTTGATTCGTGACTCCAACGGCGAAGTTACTGATTTAAATCGTTGGGCAGGACTTGCAAAACGTTCGCCACTTTTGGCCTCGCTCTTTGCGATCTACTTATTGGGTTTTGCTGGAATTCCATTGACCGCAGGATTTATCGGAAAGTTCTCGATTTTTTCTGCCGCATACGAAGCCGGTGGAAGTGCGTTGGTAATCGTCGGCGTGCTCTCATCAGCTGCGGCAGCCTTCTTCTATATCCGCGTCATTGTGTTGATGTTCTTCAAAGAACCAGCAGAAGATGGCACTTCGGTAGTGATTCCAACCGCGTTAACTCGCAGCGTGGTGCTGATCAGTGGTTTTGCCACCATCCTCTTTGGTGTAATCCCAACCCCGCTCCTTGATTTCATCAATAACCACGCCCTCTTTATTCGTTAAGCGCCAATGGCTGCATTCGGAATACCTAGCCTCTCGCCGGAGTTAGAGGCGACGATTAGCAGTGGGTTAGCCGAAGTCGAATCAGTTTTAACTTCAAGGATTGAAGGACGCTATCTTTTTGCAAACGAGACTTCGCGCCACTTAGTAGAAGCCGGTGGAAAACGTTTTCGCCCACTAATTACTATCTTGGGTTCTTTGATTGGTAATGGAATCAATGATCGAGTTATCAAAGCCGCAGCAGTCTGTGAGCTAACTCATTTAGCTACTTTGTATCATGATGATGTTATGGATGAAGCGCCGCTTCGTCGCGGTGTAGAGAGTGCAAATAGCAGATGGGGAAATTCGGTTGCGATTCTGACTGGCGATTATCTATTTGCCAAGATGTCACAGATTCTTGCCGAACTAGGTCCAGAGGCGGTCAAATTACAGGCAGATACTTTTGAAAGATTAGTAATTGGACAAATCCTAGAAACGCAAGGTCCAGGTTTAAATGAAGATCCACTCGAACATTATTTAAGAGTGGTTGCAGATAAGACTGGTTCGCTTATCGCGACATCACTTCGTTTTGGTTCGATGTTTGCCGGCTGCACAAAAGAAGAGGTCGAAACACTTACTTCATTTGGTGAGAAGATTGGCATTGCCTTCCAATTAGCAGATGACATCATTGATATCGCAAGCGATTCATTAGATTCCGGAAAGACACCTGGCACTGATTTACGAGAAGGTATTCCAACTTTGGTCACTTTAAATGCGATGAAATCAAATGATCCTAGCGATGCCTCATTGAAATTAGCGCTATCAGG
>CAWULI010000120.1:0-2680 GCA_963923155.1 uncultured bacterium | reverse complement strand
GCGATGTCCTAGGCCCCTAGACGATGGGGACGTTTCAAGGCTGGGAAATCTTACCCGCGAATCAGCAGGCAACCAAAATGAGTTAATTATTAGGCGTGAAAGTTATGCAATCGCCCACTGAACTGTGATTGAGACAGTGACATCTTGTGTGCCCAAATCAATGGTTGTTGCAGAATCTGCCGCAGCTTTTGCCACACCGTAAATTGGTGTCGGATTAGCAGAAGAATTTTCAACGATGTAATTCACTTTGCCAAGTTTTACGCTTAGTAATTGAGCATAGGAAGCAGCCTTAGATTTGGCATTTGAAACCGCCGCAGCTCTAGCTGCTTGGGTTGCTTTGCTGTTATCGATAATAAATGGCGAGACACCTTGTAATTGAAGATTATCTCCGCCCGCAGCGATGATTGCATCTACTACGGCACCTGCGTTTGCGGCATTACGAACCGTAATCGTGAAACCTTGAGATGCACGATAGCCAATCTGCACCGTACCTTTATCTTGGGTGTAGTTATATTCTGGATAGACAGTTAGCGAGGTAGTGGCAATATCTTTCGCAGCAATACCATTTGATGTCAGCGCTTTACGGACTGCGCTACTTGAACTATTTGCCTTTGCAAGCGCACCAGAATTGGTGCCATCAACAACGCTGACTTGGGCCAAGATTCGTACTGCATCTGGCACTACTTTGATTGTGCCTTCGGCATTCACCGTGATGTAGCGACCTGCAGCGTTTGCCATAGGAATTGCAATTAACGAAAGTGCGAGAATGCCTGCGAAAAGTCCTTTTAGTTTCATAGCGCTAACTTTACCTTTCAAATTAGATACCCTTGATTAGTGGCCGCATCACAATTTGTTAACAACTGCACTTTAGATGCACTTGCAAACGCCGCAAAGCAATTGAAATCCGGCCATTTAGTCGCATTCCCAACCGAAACTGTGTATGGCCTGGGAGCCGATGCGACCAATCAAGATGCAGTGGCAAAGATTTATAAAGCAAAGGGTCGCCCGCAAGATCACCCATTAATTGTTCACATAAGTGATTGGCAACAGATGGGCGAGTGGGCCGAAGAGATCTCTGATTACGCAATTGATTTAGCTCGTGCATTTTGGCCAGGACCGATGACGTTGATTCTAAAGCGAAGCGATTTAGCAAAAGATTTCATCACCGGTGGGCAAGACACAGTTGGCATCAGAGTCCCTAACCAAACCTTGGCTCTGCAGTTATTAAACGAGTTCACCAAATTAGGCGGCAAAGGAATTGCGGCACCTTCAGCAAATCGCTTTGGCCAGGTTTCCCCGACTACTGCAATTGCAGTCCAAGATGAGATTGGTTCCTTTCTTAGTAGTGAAGATTTAATTCTGGATGGCGGTCCTTGTGCGGTTGGTGTCGAATCGACCATTATCGATTGCACCAATTCAAACCCAAGAATTCTTCGCCCTGGCGCAATAACAATTGAGATGATTGAAAGCGCAACTGGCTTGAAAGTCGAAGAAATTGAAAGGTCGGAGATTCGAGTTTCTGGTTCTCTTGAAAATCACTACGCGCCAGCGGCACAAGTTGTTCTAGATGTAGACCCGCAACCAGGTGATGGCTTTATCGCGCTATCCGAATTTGAAACTCCAAGTGGTGTAATTCGGTTAGCGGGGCCAAGATCAGTCGAAGCATTTGCCCATGATTTATATGAAGCGCTTCGTTCTGGAGATGCCAAAGAACTCGAGCGCATCGTGGTCTGGCAACCAAAGGGCGACGGAATCGCGATTGCGATCCGAGATCGCCTATCAAGAGCTGCGGCGGGTCGCTAAACTCGCCGACATGCATTCAGCGCAGAGTGTCATTCGGCTATCCAATGTCGTAAAGACTTTTGGTGAGGTTCGCGCTGTAAATGGTGTGAATCTCGATATCAAGCACGGAGAGTTCTTCGCGATGCTTGGCCCTTCCGGTTCTGGCAAGACCACAGTGCTACGCATGATCGCAGGCTTCGAATTACCAGACTCTGGATCAATCGAAATCGATGGCGTCGAAGTCAGCGATACGCCGCCATTTAATCGCGACGTGAATACCGTCTTTCAAGATTATGCGCTCTTTCCACACATGAGCGTGATCGACAATATTGAATATGGTTTGAAAGTTAAGCAAGTTGGAAAATCAGAGCGCAAAGAACGAGCACTCAAAGCTCTGGATCGAGTAAAGCTTGCCGGCTATGAGAATAGAAAGCCTTCGCAATTATCTGGTGGCCAACGCCAAAGAGTAGCTCTGGCGCGTGCGCTGGTTAATGAGCCCAAAGTTTTATTGCTTGACGAACCGCTTGGTGCACTAGATCTAAAGCTGCGCCATGAGATGCAATTAGAGTTAAAAGAAATTCAGCGTTCAGTTGGGATTACTTTCATATTTGTTACACACGACCAAGAAGAAGCGCTAACTATGGCCGATCGAATCGCGGTCTTTAATGAGGGAAATATCGTTCAGATTGGTAGCGCGAAAGAAATCTACGATTCGCCTAATTCGACTTTTGTCGCTGGCTTCGTTGGCATTTCAAACTTGTTACATAAAGATGGCAAAGTTTTCAGTATCCGTCCTGAGAAGATAAAGATTGGATCTGGCCTTCCGGTAGTCAATCAAGGCAAAGTCAATTCAGTGACATTTTTAGGCGCACTCACTCGAATCGATGTCGCTCTTTCT
>CAWULI010000119.1:0-2688 GCA_963923155.1 uncultured bacterium | reverse complement strand
ACTGGCGCGGGTTGTTCCTCTGAATTTTCCAGCATGCGGATGAGCCTAATACAATCCACCCACATGGCTACGGAGAAGAAGGTTTTATTAGCAGCCCCGCGCGGATATTGCGCCGGTGTTGATCGCGCTGTGGTCACTGTACAAAAAGCGTTAGAGGTTTATGGTGCACCGGTTTATGTGCGTAAGCAGATCGTCCACAACAAATACGTCGTCGAATCTTTAGAGAAACATGGCGCGATCTTTGTAGAAGAGGTCAGCGAAGTTCCTGAAGGTGCGACCGTAGTGTTCAGCGCTCACGGAGTATCTCCACAAGTTCACGCAGATTCTGCATCTCGCAATCTAAAAACCATCGATGCGACTTGTCCGCTAGTCACCAAAGTTCATAACGAAGCGAAGCGTTATGCCAAGGAAGATCTCGAGATCATCATGATCGGACACGATGGCCACGAAGAGGTCGAAGGCACTGCCGGCGAAGCGCCAGGTCGCGTAACTGTTATCGAAGGCGTCGAAATGGCTCGCACCGTGCAACCAAAACCGGGCAAGAAGTTAGCTTGGTTATCGCAGACCACTTTGAGCGTTGATGAAACCATGGAGACCGTCGCAGAGTTAAAGAAGCGCTTTCCAGAGATTATCGATCCACCTTCAGATGACATCTGTTATGCAACGCAGAATCGTCAAGAAGCGATGAAGCAGATTGCACCAGATTGCGATCTAGTTTTGGTTGTTGGATCTAAGAATTCGTCTAATTCGGTGCGTTTGGTTGAAGTCGCTAAGGAATATGGCGCAAAGAACGCTTATTTAATTGACTACGCACATGAGGCGAATCCAGATTGGCTTACTGATGTAAATACCGTAGGTGTTTCAAGCGGCGCATCGGTCCCAGAATTGCTAGTCCAAGATCTTCTGAAATGGCTATCTGATCGTGGCTTTGGCACGGTCGAAACAGTTACCGCGAAAGAAGAGACTCTGCTATTTCAACTACCACGCGAACTTCGCAAAGATATCAACGCTTAAACACGATTACGCGCATCGGCAACGCTCTTTTGTGCGCGCTGATGCAAGAAGTTATACCAACCAAAAGCAGCCCCGGCGATTAACCATGGAGCTGCTGAAGCAAGAGAGCCCACAAAATCAACAGCCAACTTGGTGATGTGAATATTGTCAGCGATGATCGCCCAGAAGAGCGCAGTTGCCGCAAATGCGATTGGTGGCGTTACGGCCGCGACATAAGCGACGCCTGGTCTACCGAAACGATTACCTAAAATAAACATTGAAAAGAGTAGTAATCCGGTCACGATCCCATAGCCATGGCGAATTAAATATTCCAAGCTTGCGAAGATAAAGATAAAGAAGGACTGTAGCGTTACCACGCCTTCCTTCTTTAATTTAATTTTATTAAATACTGATAGATCCATTACTCATCCGCCTCTACATCTATGAAATCTGAAGTTCTTGAGTTATCTGAAATCGCGCGTACCTCAGGGTTGATGAATTTAGGCGATTCCAGTTCATCGTTTGATAACCCGAGCGCGATCATCTCGTTGACATCTTTAGTTACAGTAGAACCAACCGTGCCGACCATTTGATTGAATGCCGCCGCGGTACTGAGGATTCTCTTGCCCAGAGTATCGATGTGATCATGTGAAGTTTGGATCTTGTCGACCAACTTGCCCGCGACTAGTTGGATCTTTAAGGCATTCTCGGCTAACTGGCTACGTGAATAACCCATGCGAATAGTGCGAAGAAGTGCCAACATATTTGATGGAGTAGCCACAGTTACATTCTTCTCGAAGGCATCCATCATCAAGTTCTTATTGGCAATTAACGCCTCTGCCAAGATTGATTCGAAAGGCGCAAATACGACTACGAAGTTGGCGGAGCCTTCGACATTTATATATTTGCGTTTAGCCAAAGTATTGATGTGCTTTAGCAGGTCATCTGCATGCAATTTCATTAATCGCGCGCGTTCATCGAGATCCTCAGTGTCGATCGCGGCGTAGTAATTGGCGAATGGGAATTTGGAATCAATATAGATATCTAAACCACCAGGCATCGCAATCTTTACATCTGGAATTCCGGAGACACCTTCGGAGGTAGTGGTACCAGTTTGGACTTCGTAATGCACATCTTTTAATAACCCAGCTGAATCCAGAAGTTTCTCGAGTTGCGCTTCACCATATTTACCGCGTGCTTGAGAGTTAGAGAGCGCATTAGCAAGCTTGGTGGATTGATTGAGCAAACTGGAATTTAGAGTCGCCATATTCTCGAACTCTTTTTTGAGTTCGGCATCTGAGGTGGCGCGAGCCTTATCTGCTGCGATTGCTTGTTTGTTTAGATCATCGATTTTCTTAGCAAGTTCTTCAATCGAAGTTTTCATTGCAACCGAAGTATCACGCTTTTCAAATTCTGCAGAAATATCAACGCTTGGAGTTTTTTGTCGTCCAGATAATTGCCCAATAAAGAAACCAAGGGCGATTCCGAGCGCAAGACCAATAATTAAGGTCACAATCGCTGTTTGCATGGGTCAATCATGGCAATTAGCACCGACAATTCCCCGTAGGCTCTACTCCTTATGAGCCTCTCGATCGGAATCGTTGGACTGCCAAACGTAGGCAAATCGACCCTTTTCAATGCGCTCACCAAGAACAATGTTTTGGCGGCGAACTATCCCTTTGCGACCATCGAACC
>CAWULI010000118.1:0-2775 GCA_963923155.1 uncultured bacterium | reverse complement strand
GCTGCGCTCGGCGCGATGGTCTTGGCACATAGCCAACGCGTAAATCCACGACCAACTCAACGCGAATTGGCGATCAGACGTTTCCGCGGTAAGAGTTTGGCGGATGGCGCTGGCGCTCCGGCACCTGGTGTCTTTGCTCGCTACAACGGTGTTGATGTTCCGGCCTTATTACCCGACGGTTCCCCTGCGGTTGCATCTATCAACGAAACTTTAAAGGCGCGTGGTGCGATCCGCGATCCACGCGAAGTTTCACTAAACGAGATCTCAAATAATGAAGGAGAGGAGCGCTAGATGAATCCGATCAATTATCTTTATGTAGCAGCGCTGCTCTTTACGATCGGTGCGGTTGGTGTAGTGATTCGCCGCAACGCGATCGTGGTCTTCATGTGCATCGAGTTGATGTTAAACGCTGCGAATCTAGCCTTTGTTACCTTTGCTCGTATAAATGGCAATATCGAAGGACAGATAGTCGCCTTCTTTACGATGGTGATTGCAGCCTGCGAAGTTGTAATTGGTCTGGCGATTATTGTCACGATCTATCGTTCTCGTCGATCTGCATCAGTTGATGATGCAAGTTTGTTGAGCCGCTGATGATCGGATACTTAATTGGTCTGCCATTAATTGGCGCAACCGTACTCCTTCTAGGTGGTCGTCGTACTGACAAGTGGGGACATCTACTTGCGACCGCACTCTCTGGTGCTTCTTTCTTATGGGGATTGAAGTTATTTAACGAAATGTTGGCTCGTCCAACCGATGAACGTGCAATAACTCAGAAGTTGTTTACTTGGATTCATGTTGGTGGTTTCCATGTGGATGCTGCCTTATTGCTAGATCAACTTTCGATCTGCTTCGTTCTTTTGATTACCGGCGTCGGAACTTTGATACATATTTATTCAATCTCTTACATGTCACATGACCATGATCGCCGCCGATTCTTTGCATATTTAAATCTTTTTATCGCGGCGATGTTGTTGCTGGTGCTTGGTAACTCTTATCTCAACCTATACGTAGGTTGGGAAGGCGTGGGCCTTGCCTCTTACCTATTGATTGGTTTCTGGAATCAGAAGCCGGCATATGCAACTGCTGCCAAGAAAGCCTTCGTCATGAACCGCGTCGGCGATATGGGTCTCTCTTTTGCAATCATGATCGCATTCGCAACCTTCGGCACCGTCTCTTTTGATGGCATCAAAGAGCATGCGCATCATGCTTCAACTGCCGCGCTAACAGCAATCGGAATCATGTTGCTGATCGCAGCAACTGGAAAATCTGCGCAATTTCCATTGCAAGCATGGCTTGGCGATGCAATGGCTGGTCCAACACCGGTATCTGCACTTATCCACGCGGCCACGATGGTTACCGCAGGTGTTTACTTAATCGTTCGCTCGAACTTTATCTTTGATCTTGCGCCAAATGCGCAGACTGCAGTTGCAGTAATAGGTGCAATCACCTTGTTGTTTGGTGCTCTAGTTGGTACTGCAAAAGATGACATTAAGAAAGCGCTTGCCGCATCTACGATGTCACAGATCGGTTACATGATTCTTGGCGCTGGCCTAGGACCTGCAGGTTACGCCTTTGCGATCATGCACCTGCTAACACATGGTTTCTTCAAAGCCGGAATGTTCTTGGGCGCTGGTTCGGTAATGCATGGCATGAACGATGAAGTTAATATGCGTAAATTTGGTGGTTTACGTAAATTTATGCCGATCACCGCGATCACTTTTGGTTTTGGATATCTAGCAATCATCGGCGTTCCGCCCTTTGCAGGTTTCTACTCGAAAGATAAGTTGATAGAAGTAGCACTTAATGCCGGTGGCTTGAAGGGTTATCTACTTGGCGGCGCAGCGCTGATCGGTGCGGCAATTACCGCCTTCTATATGTCACGCGTCGTAATTCTTACCTTCTTTAGCAAAGCGCGTTGGGATAAAGAGGCCCATCCGCACGAATCACCGATTCTGATGTGGTTACCGATGGCGGTATTAGCGATTGGTTCGATCGCCTCTGGTTATTTATTTACCAGTGGTGATGCGTTAAAGAATTGGTTGGCGCCAGTTGTGGCTTCAGAGCATGAAGCAGAACATGCCGAGCTATTGCCGCCAATGACCGTAAGTTTGTTAGCGCTTGCCTTGGTTGCGATTGGGGTAGCGATCGCCGTGGCTAAATATCGAGCGGAATCAAACCCAAATGCGCCAGAGCAAGTCTCAGTATTTACTCGCATTGCGCGTAAGGATTTGATGCAAGACACCGTTAATGAAGCGCTATTTATGCGCCCTGGTCAAGCACTTACTAAGTCCTTGGTAAGCATGGACGAGAAAGTCATTGATGGAGCAGTCACCGGTATCGGCGGTGCAGCGGTTGGTTCTGGCCAATTACTACGCAAATTACAGACTGGATTTGTTCGTAGCTATGCCGCAATGATGTTAGTTGGTATCGCGCTCCTTCTATTAGTGATCTGGGTGGTAACTCAATGAGCCTATTGACCGTGCTCCAATTACTTCCGCTACTTGGCGCTGCGCTAATTGCCACCATCGGAAAAGATCGTGAAGATCTCGTCAAGAAGTCGGCCTTCGCGGTAACGCTATTAGTTGCTGCGGTTGGCCTATTGATGGCCGCGCAGTTCAATCGTGGCGATGCTGGTCTGCAATTTGTCGAGCGCCACCAATGGATTCCAACTTTTGGAATTAACTACGCCGTTGGTGTAGATGGCATCGCGCTTGTGCTTATCTTGATGTCAGTGATCTTGGCACCGATTGTGGTACTTGCTGGTTGGAATGAAGC
>CAWULI010000117.1:0-2778 GCA_963923155.1 uncultured bacterium | reverse complement strand
GAGCCATTTAATCACTCGACTTACTGGAATTACCAGACTTAGCAGACTTAGCAGACTTACCAAATTTGAACGCGCTCCTTTAAATAAAGCGCGTCGCTCTCTGTGACCTCAAAAGCGCTATAGAAATCATCAAGATTTCGAACGATTTGGTTACAGCGATGCTCATCTGGAGAGTGTGGGTCGGTAGCGATACGAAGTTTTGCCTCTTCTGGACGAATTAAGCGTCGCCAGCATTGCGCCCACGAAAGGAAGAAGCGTTGCATCGCAGTTAAACCATCGATAACCGGTGGCTCGGCGCCATTTAGCGCGATTTGGTAAGCCTTGATCGCGATATTCATGCCACCTAGATCTCCGATGTTCTCACCCAAGGTGAAGGCGCCATTTACCTTCACATCTGGCGCGGAGCTAGGAGAGAGTTGGTTATATTGATCGACCAGCGCGGCGGTCCGCTTTTCGAATTCCGCGCGATCGGTATCGCTCCACCAATTATTTAGATTTCCATCGCCATCGTATTGAGAACCTTGATCATCAAATCCATGGCCGATCTCATGCCCGATCACAGCACCGATTCCTCCGTAATTAGCGGCATCATCGGCCTCTGGATTGAAGAAGGGCGGTTGCAAGATCGCAGCAGGGAAGACGATCTCATTGAGACCCGGTGAGTAATAGGCATTTACCGTTTGTGGCGTCATGCCCCATTCGTCGCGGTCAATCGGGCCGCCCAACTTATTTAGTTCATAGTCACGTTCGAACTTTGCGATGTTAGCCAAATTGGAATGAAGGTCATCGCCAATCTGCATGGCGCTGTAATCGCGCCATTTATTTGGATAGGCGATCTTTGGAGTGAATTTGGCTAATTTATCGAGCGCTTTGGCCTTGGTCTCATCCGTCATCCAATCCAAGTTCTTAATGGAAACTTCGTAGGCCTTTAAGAGATTTGCGACCAACTCTTCCATGCGCTTCTTTGAGCTCTCAGGGAAGTGGCGTTTTACATACTCTTTTCCGATCTCCTCGCCGAGTGCGCCTTGGACTAATGAAATGGCGCGCTTCCAGCGCTCGCGAATCTCCGGGGTACCAGAAAGGGTGCGGGCATAGAAATCAAAATTCTCATTTACTAGCGCTTCATTTAGGTATGGGGCAGAGCCAGAGAGCACATGCCAACGTAGCCAATTTCGCCAGGCCGCAACATCTAAGTTATTTAGCATCTTTGATAGACCTTCGAAGAAGGAAGGTTCGCGCACAACGATCTCTTGGAACTTCTCAAATGGAATCTGTCCGGCGGTTAAATAGCCATCCCAATCAACATTCGGCGCCAATTCTTTAAGTTGGGCATAGCTCTTCTTGTTATAGGTCGCGAGGGCATCGCGATCCTTGACCTGGTCCCAGTGATAAGAGGCGATCTCGGTCTCTAATTTCAATAGCTGTTCGCCATCAATCGAAACGCCACTTAACTCTGACATCTTCTGCACGTGCTTTAAGAACGCTTCGCGGATTGGTTGGTATTGCTCTTCGCGATAGTAGGCCTCATCTGGAAGTGAGAGCCCTCCTTGGTAGATATAGATCGCATACTGTGTTGAGTTTCCGACATCGGGGTAGATGAAGGAGCCGAAGATTGAGGGGCCGCCAGATATCTCTAATCTACTTATCGTTGCAATCAGAGTCTTGGCGTTGGTTATCTGATCAGCCTCCGCTAGGTCATCCAATATCGGGTTGATGCCATCGGCCTCGATCTTCGCGGTATTCATAAAGGAGTTAAAGAGGCGACCGATCTTGCCTTTATCACTTTCGATGATCGCTTTTACCTGCGCTTCAGCTTGCAAGAAGAGTTCGTAGGTAATACCGCAATTTGAACGGTCGGCGGGGATTTGCGTATTCGATAACCAAGTCCCATTGGCATATCTATATAAATCATCTTGCGGCCGCACGCTCTTATCAAAGTGGCTCTGATCGATACCCGATTTCATCTGGCTGGCTCCTTAATCATCAAATCTTTGGAATAGTTGAAAATTCAACTGATTGCTAGACTCGCCTTATGGCGTCCAAGGCTAAATGGCTAACACCTGCGGAGGAATCTGCATGGCGTAAATATATTGTGGCAAGTCGCCGATTGCTTGAGGCGCTAGATGACGATCTAGCCGCAAATGGCTTAAGCCTCTCTGACTATGAGATTTTGGTACATCTTTCAGATGCCAAGGATCGGATGCTTCGCATGTCAGATCTAGCGGATAAGACCATTCTTTCGAGGTCCCGCCTTTCGCACCGCATCAAATATATGGAAGGTAAGGGTTGGGTCGAACGCCAAAAATGCGCGGCAGATAAGCGCGGCACCTGGGCGGTTATGACTAATAAGGGTTGGAACGCAATTGTTAAAGCTGCACCTGATCACGTAGCCAGTATTCGTAAGCGATTTATAGATCAGATTAGCAAAGCAGATCAAGCCAATATTGCAACGGCTTTCGAGAAAGTCGAATTAGTTTTACGTAAAGATATTGAAAAAATATAAATTGTAGAGAAATGAAAAACCCGCCACATAAAGTGGCGGGTTTTCCTAAAAGTAATCAGAAGATTACTTAGAAGCCTTCTTACGACGACGCTTCTTTGGAGCTGCAGCCTTAGCTGCTGCTGCCTTCTTACGACGACGCTTCTTTGGAGCTGCAGCCTTAGCTGCTGCCTTCTTGCGACGACGCTTTGGAGCAGCCTTCTTAGCTGCTGCCTTCTTACGGCGCTTTGGAGCAGCCTTCTTAGCTGCTGCCTTCTTACGGCGCTTTGGAGCAGCCT
>CAWULI010000116.1:0-2803 GCA_963923155.1 uncultured bacterium | reverse complement strand
TCGATGCGCTATTAGCGGGCATACAAGATGCCAAGAAGTTCTTCTTGGAGCGCTAATGGAATTGAATTCTCTTTATCAAGAGGTGATATTGGATCACTACAAACGTCCGCATCACAAAGGGCTTACCCCCGGTGATGTTCAAGTTCATCATCTAAACCCAAGTTGTGGCGATGAGATTACGCTCTCATTGAAGATTGCTGACGGAAAGGTTGCGGAATTAACTTGGGATGGCGCTGGTTGTTCTATCTCGCAAGCCAGCGTTTCAATCATGAGCGATCTCTTGATCGGGAAAGGGCTAAACGAAGCAAATGCCATTCTGGATAGCTTCGTTACGATGATGCAGAGCAAAGGCTCCGATGAAGGCGATGAGAATGTTCTAGAAGATGGTGTGGCTTTGGCAGGAGTTTCGAAGTACCCAGCTCGGATCAAATGCGCGCTGCTCGGATGGATGGCTTACAAAGATGCGGTTAATCAAGTAATTGGCGGTTAATCGAAGGTTGATGGGAGAATAAGAACATGTCAGCGAAGATAGATGATGTCACAGAGGCGATGAAGGATGTCGTTGATCCAGAGTTAGGAATCAACGTTGTTGATCTTGGATTGATCTATGACGTGATGGTTGACGATAACAACATCGCAGTCCTTAACATGACGCTAACCTCTGCCGCTTGTCCATTGCAGGATGTAATTGAGGATCAGACTCGTGCAGCGCTGGCTGGAATCACCGAAGATGTAAAAATCAATTGGGTCTGGATGCCACCTTGGGGTCCTGACAAGATCACCGATGATGGCCGCGATCAATTGCGGGCGCTCGGTTTCACCGTTTGATTACTAAAGGTTATTAAGAGAGAAGATTTTTAAGTAGATGTCAATGCATGCTGGCTGGATGGCCATGCGAAATCTCGCAAGTGATCAGTCAGTTAAAGATGCAAAATTAAAACCAGGTACCTTAAAGCGAATCCTGCGGTATGCGATTCCTTATAAATCTATCTTCGGTTTCTTTTTTCTGGCGTTGATTGCGGATGCTTTCCTGACTGTTGCCACTCCACTTTTTCTTAAGCGCTTAATCGATGATGCGGTGATCCCCAAGAACGGTCCCTTGGTAACTAAGTTGGCTTTGATTGTCGGAACTATCGCCATTCTTTCAGCGCTTTCAAATATCTTGATTAGATGGTGGTCATCCAGAATCGGCGAAGGCCTAATTTATGACTTGCGCAGTGAAGTATTCGAACATGTGCAATCTCAATCGATTGCCTTCTTCACCCGAACTCAAACCGGAGCATTAATTACCCGCATCAATACCGATGTCCTTGGCGCGCAGCGAGCATTTACGGCGACCTTTTCTGGAGTAATCAGCAACTTAATAACACTGACTTTGTTATTAGCAACCATGATCAGTCTAAGTTGGCAGATCACCATACTCTCGTTACTACTTCTTCCAATCTTCTTAGCGCCAACTAAGTGGGTTGGTCGCAAACTTCAGAAGTACACCCAGGAATCCTTTGAGTTAAATGCCAATATGGCTAGCACGATGACTGAACGTTTTAATGTTTCAGGCGCATTATTGGTTAAGTTGTACGGCAATCCAAAGCAAGAGAGCTCGTTATTTAAAACTAGAGCACGCAAAGTTGCCGATATCGGCATCAGCATGGCGATGTTAAATACCTTCTTCTTCATCGCTTTGATTTCAACAGCTTCGATCGCCACTGCGATCGCTTACGGGGTCGGCGGACATTTGGCAATCTCAGGAAAATTAACCGTTGGTGGCCTGATCGCGATCACCACATTGCTCGCCCGACTTTATGGTCCGTTAACCGCGCTTTCGACGGTGCGTGTTGATGTCATGGGAGCGCTAGTTTCGTTTGAGCGCGTTTTTGAAGTCCTGGATTTACAACCGATGGTTAAAGATAGCGAAGGAGCCATCGACTTGGATTCCAAACATCCAAGAATCGAATTCAAAAATGTCCATTTTAGTTATCCGAAGGCGAGCGAAATTTCATTGGCATCATTGGAATCAGCAGCCAAACCGGAAACAATAGAAAGTGGCGAGATTCTTAGCGGAATCTCATTCGTAGTAGAACCAGGAACGATGACCGCACTTGTCGGTCCATCAGGTGCGGGCAAGACCACAATTAGCGCGCTATTGCCGCGACTTTATGATGTCACAAGTGGCGCAATTTTGATCGACGGAAAAGACATAAGAGATTTAACAAGCAGTTCGTTACACGAATCAATCGGAGTAGTGATGCAAGATTCGCATCTCTTCCATGACACGATATTTGAAAACCTTAAATATGCGAAAGCTGATGCCACGGTTGCTGAAATGGAATCCGCATGTAAGGCGGCTCAGATATGGGACTTGATTCAATCGCTTCCAAATGGATTGGATACTATGGTCGGAGAGCGTGGACATCGTTTATCTGGTGGCGAGAAGCAACGGCTTGCTATCGCACGGCTACTTTTGAAATCGCCGAGCATTGTGATTTTGGATGAGGCAACTGCGCATCTTGATTCCGAAAATGAAGCTTTGGTTCAGAGCGCACTGCGACAGGCACTTAAAGGGCGCACCAGTATCGTAATTGCACATCGATTGAGTACCATTAAAGAATCTGATCAGATTCTCGTTTTAGATGGTGGCAAGATCGTTCAACGTGGAAAGCATGAAGAGCTAGTTGAATCCGGCGGTCTTTATAGTGAGCTTTATCAGCGTCAAGACCTATCGCTTCCTAATTAATATTCGACCGTAAATTATCAGGCCGGCAAAGAAGAGCCATTGCAGCGCATAAGCCATATGCGGACCATC
>CAWULI010000115.1:0-2851 GCA_963923155.1 uncultured bacterium | reverse complement strand
ATCTACGTAATCTCACCAGGCCGCACTTTCCGCGCTGATGAACTGGATACCACTCACAGCCCGGTATTTAGTCAGGTAGAAGGTCTCGTTATTGATACCGATATTTCTATGGCGCATCTAAAAGGAACTTTGGATGCCTTTGCAGTAAAGATGTTCGGCGCGGATGCGATAACTAGATTAAGACCATCATTCTTCCCATTTACCGAACCAAGTGCCGAAGTTGACGTCTGGTTTAACAATCGCTGGATTGAATGGGGCGGTTGTGGAATGGTCAATCCAAAGGTTCTTGAAAATTGTGGAATTGATCCCGAGATTTATTCTGGCTTCGCTTTTGGAATGGGACTAGAACGAACTTTGATGGTTCGTCAGGGAATCAAAGATATGCATGACATTGTCGAAGGCGATATTCGTTTCAGTCGGGCATTTGGTTTGGGGTTGGCTTAATGCGTGCGCCTAAATCCTGGATCGCAGAGTTAGTCGATCTTCCTAAATCTGTCTCCGATCAAGAGATCGCGGATGCGCTAGTTCGCGTAGGTTTCGAAGTTGAAGAAGTTATAACTCAAGGCGCAGATTTAAATGGTCCGCTAGTAGTTGGTAAAGTACTTGCGATCGAAGAGCTCAAAGAGCATAAGAAACCAATTCGATATGTGGAATTAGATTGTGCTGAAGGTAAATCTAGATTTGTAATCTGCGGTGCTCAGAATTTCAAAGTAGGTGACCTAGTAGTGGTTTCGCTACCTGGAGCGGTCCTACCTGGCGGCTTTGCAATAAGCGCCCGTGAAACTTATGGTAAAACTTCAAACGGCATGATCTGTTCTTCACGCGAACTGGGTCTAGGCGATGACCATAGTGGAATCATCGTGCTGCCTGAAGGTAAGCCTGGCCAGGACGCAATTGAGCTACTTCAAATCAACGACACCATTTTCGATATCGCAGTAAACCCTGATAGAGGTTATGCGTTAAGCATTCGAGGAATCGCACGCGAGATTGCGGCATCGTTAGAACTTTCCTATCGAGATCCGGCAAATAAAAAGATAGATCTCAAAGAAAGTGGTACACCAGTTAACGCAAGAATCTCAGATGGTGCTGACGTTATGTACTTGCGTACACTGCAAGCCTTCGATCCGAAAGCACCTTCTCCTATGTGGATGCAACGTCGCCTTGAGAAGTGCGGGATGCGCTCTATTTCGCTGGCCGTAGATATCACCAACTATGTGATGCTCGAACTAGGTCAACCGCTACATGCTTTTGATGCCGACACCATTGATGGTTTCCTAGAAATTCGTCGCGCCAAAGATTCGAAGAAATTGAAGACCCTTGATGGGATAGACCGTGAGTTAAATCCGGATGATTTGGTGGTTGCAGACAGTAAAACGGTTTTGGCACTTGCCGGCACCATGGGTGGTGCAGATTCTGAGATCTCAGATAAAACCACAAGAATCGCAGTCGAAGCCGTTCATTTTGATGCAATTTCGATTGCAAAAAACTCGCGCCGACATAAGCTCTCATCCGAAGCTTCGCGTCGTTTCGAACGCGGCGTTGATCCGACTTTGGCGGAAATTTCATCAGCTCGCGCCGCCCAATTATTAATCGAGCTAGGCGGTGCGCAATATGTTGGGACAAGCAGCGTTGGAAAACCAAACTTCTTGCCTGCTATTAAATTAGATCCAAGTTATATCTCTAAGCGAATTGGTTTGCAGATCCCCGCACAGACCGTCAAAGAGAAGTTGGAATTGGTAGGCTGCCAAGTCGAAGGCAAGGAAACTCTCATGGTTACGCCTCCGAGCTGGCGTACTGAATTATTCACGCCAGCGGATTTGTCAGAAGAGGTTGCTCGAAATATCGGATATGACCAGATTCCCTCAGTATTGCCACCACGAAAAGCGAGTGCGGCGCTCAACCCAAGCCAGAGACGAAAGCGAGTTCTGGCGCAATCATTGGTCGCACGTGGCTATGTAGAAATCCTTAATTTCCCATTTGTTAATCGCAACGTTATTGATCGGATGGGTTTTGTCGGTCCGCGCGCGGAAAGTTATCGTTTGGCAAATCCGATGTCTGAAGATCAACCTTTCTTGCGTCCGCATCTACTTCCTGGCTTATTAGAGGCAGCAAGGCGCAATTACAGTCGTGGTTTCAAATCCTTCGCCTTATTTGAAATAGGAGATATTTTCCGCAAGTCAATCGAATTGCGTGATGGAATTTTCCCAAAGTCGGGGAAGCGGCCTAGTGATAAAGAGATCGAAGAGATCTTTGCTTCGGTGCCGACTCAACTTTCTTTTGTCTGTGGTGTATTAGTTGGCCAAGTATCAAATGAAACTTGGCAGGGTAAACCGCGCGATTATGAATGGAGCGATGCGGTCGCAGCCGTCGAAGTACTCCTTACCTTGATGGGATTAGATTTCAAGATTGAGCGATCTGATCTTGCGCCGTGGCATCCAGGTCGTTGCGCCGAGTTCATAGTTGATGGAAAGCCGGTTGCTCATGCCGGAGAATTGCATCCGCGAGTTGTCGCAGAATTTGCACTGCCAGATCGAAGCGCTGCTTGGGGTATCAATCTTGATGCGCTTCCGGCATCACCACTAGTTTCACCAAAGCCAGTGGGAGTGATGCCCGCCGCGGTACAAGATATTGCACTAATCGTTGATGAAAATATCAGCGCTGCTGAATTGACCCAGACTCTAAAAGAGGGCGCTGGCGAATTATTGGAATCAATAGAACTTTTCGATCGGTACGACAAGATCGGCGAAGGCAAAATTTCACTCGCGTTCACGATGGTATTCCGCGCAAGTGACCGCACTTTAAAGACTGAAGAGGTATCCGCGGCACGTGAAGCGGCAGCGGCTTTGGCTGC
>CAWULI010000114.1:0-2856 GCA_963923155.1 uncultured bacterium | reverse complement strand
ATTGGAATCGCGACCGTTACGGGTTGAGGAGACACCTTTTTTACTTGCCATTTATATTCACGCTCCTACTTACTTGACCTTACTTAACACCGTTAATTGCGGTGATCTTCACCTTGGTTAATTGCGCACGGAAACCTTCGCGACGGCGATAGCCGGTCTTCGATTTGTAACGCAAGATATGAATCTTCGGACCCTTGGTCTGATCAACAATCTCTGCAGTTACCTTTACACCTGAAAGTACCTTTGGATCTGAAGTTACTGACGCACCGTCAACAACTAGAACCGCCGGGAATGAGACAGTGGAACCTGCAGCGGCATCGATGTGATCGATGGTCACTGTGTCTCCGACTGAGACCTTCTCCTGGCGTCCGCCAGCTTTAACGATTGCGTACATTTCTTGACCCTTTAACACCCTTCAGATTTTAAAACTTAGCCCTTTCGGGACAGGCGCCAATCTTACGAAATTAGTCCTTCCCGCTCAAATCCACCCTTTTTAGGCTCATTTACTAGAGCTTATTAGCGATGATTTGAATCAATTACGTGTGAACGACTCCAGTCGAGACAGCGCGACGACGCTTTCTTGGCTTGATGCCGCGCTTCTCTTCCCGAAGCTCTTCGATATCTGAGTTCGACTCTTCTGAATCACCATCTGCTTCGTGGTCGTCATGATGGCCAGCAAACACCGGTGTAGCAGCCTTGGCACGAACTGGTTCGGTGTGAATATGAATGCCACGGCCATTGCAACTTTCGCAAGTCGTACTGAAGGCTTCAATTAATCCCTGTCCGATTCGTTTACGAGTTAATTGAACTAAACCTAATGAAGTAACTTCTGCGACTTGGTGCTTAGTGCGATCACGACCCAAACATTCGATCAAACGGCGCATAACGGCTTCGCGGTTAGATTCAAGGATCATATCGATGAAGTCGATTACGACGATTCCGCCTAAGTCTCGCAGACGCAATTGGCGCGCGATCTCTTCGGCTGCTTCGAGGTTATTTTTAGTCACCGTCTCTTCGAGGTTTCCGCCCTTACCGATGAACTTTCCGGTGTTGACGTCAATCACCACCATCGCTTCGGTGCGATCGATAACTAAAGAACCACCCGATGGTAGATAAACCTTGCGATCAAAGGCCTTAGCTAATTGCTCGTCAACTTTGTAATCGCTAAATAGATCACCAGTGCCGGTGTACTTCTCGATCTTCTTAGTCAATTCTGGTGCGATGAATCCGATGTAATCAGAGATATCGTTGTAAACCTGATCACCTTGGATCTTTAGAACTTGGAAATCTTCGCTGAAGATATCGCGGATCACACGTACCGCTAGATCAGGTTCGGTATACAACGCAACCGGTGGATGGAAATTCGGGTTATTTGATTTTTGGTAGATCTCTTCCCACTGCGCTTTTAATCTTGCGATATCGCTGGTGAGCTCTTCTTCGCTAACACCCTCTGCGGCGGTACGTACGATTACGCCGGCCTCATCTGGAACTAAATCTTTCAAGATGTTCTTGATTCGAATTCGCTCTGGTTCTGGTAGGCGACGCGAGATACCACTCATGCCACCGCCAGGTACATAAACAACATAACGACCAGGAATCGAAATCTGACTTGTTAGGCGTGCACCTTTTTGGCCGATTGGATCCTTGGTTACCTGCACAAGTACTGGTTGGCCAGTCTTTAGCGCGGTTTCGATCTTGCGCGGTGCTGAATCTTCTAAACCTGCGGCATCCCAGTTAACTTCGCCCGCATAGAGAACTGCATTGCGTCCCTTTCCGATATCTACGAAAGCCGCTTCCATCGAAGGAAGTACGTTCTGCACTTTTCCTAGATATACGTTACCCACATAAGAGACTGAGGAATTTCGATTTACATAATGCTCGACCATTATGCCATCCTCGATAACACAGATCTGAGTACGGTCCCCCTTTTGGCGAACCAACATCTCGCGTTTAACTTCATCGCGACGCGCTAAGAATTCACCTTCGGTGATGATGGTGCCGCGACGACGATAAGTTTCACGATAGACATCGCGGTATTCGCGACGATCTTCGCGGTGTCTACCTTCACGGCGATGATGGCGATCGCGACGAGATATGCGCTCTGCTCTTTCGGGACGCTCTTTGACTTCACGAACTTTTACAACAGTCTTTACGCCATCTTCATCAATACTCTCGCCAGCAGCTACACCTTCGGCAGAACTACGGCGACGGCGACGGCGACGATGGGTAGAACCGCTCTCTTCGCTTGCATCATCAACTTCAGTTAACTCTGCACCGCTTCCGCTTTCGTTCTCTTGACCTTTACGGCGACCGCGGCCACCACGACGGCGACGGCGACCACCGCGACGGGATTCGGAATCCTCATCGCTCTCGCTCTTCTCAACCGGCGCAGGTTTTTCGCTCTTGTTGGCTTTTCTCTCTTGAGGAGCTGCTACCGCAGGTGCAGCCTGAAAAATCGGAGTTGCGACTGCAGCCGGGATCGACTTCTTGCGACCCTTCTTGGCAGCGCCATCTTCATTACCAGGGTCATTAATTTGCGAACTTTTAACTTCGACTGGATCGACTGAATTTTCGGAGCTCTTTGAAGATGCTTTCTTGCTTGCGCGCTTACGCGGCGACTTTGGCTCAGGAGCCATATACACCAAATCCTTTATAGGCAAGGTTTACTTGCCTTCTTCGGGTCTGAAATCAATCAGACAAATCTTTTTATACTTATTTATCGGCTAATTAATAATTAATCTATAAAGTTTTATAAATCTTAAAAATTAGCTTTGGCCCCGCGCTGCGAGTTACCGCGCACTGAGGACACCGCAAAGTATGCCATTAATTGCTCAAAAGCGCCATTATCCGCGCGTA
>CAWULI010000113.1:0-2866 GCA_963923155.1 uncultured bacterium | reverse complement strand
CTCGCGGTTGTAATTGGCGGTGGGCTCGGGATTGCGATTCGTCGAGCTATTGATTCGATGGGGAATGCAAACCACTCTGATGCCATTCTTTTATGTATTGCGGTAATTGGCTATTTAGGTGCAACGTTCTTGGCAAGTCGGATCGAAAAACTTGAGCTCGGGCCGTTACCTCACGAAACTCCAGCGCCAAATGGATTTTCGGAGATGTTCGCAGCTTTTAGATTCTTGCGCCATCACAAAGATGCGGCCCGTGGAATCTTGGCCACCTCGATACAACGCGGTGGGTTAACATCGCTAACGATTGTTGGACTCTTGCTCGAACGAAACACCTTTAATGATCCGGCAAATACCGAGGCTGGATTAGCGGGTGTAAGCAGAGCGATTGCGGTTGCTGGTGTTGGTTTAGTTATTGGCGCGGTAGTGGCGCCGATAGGTGTCGAAAAAATCGGTCGCCACAATTGGATTAGAGCAATGGCAATTGTTAGCGCTCTGACTCCTTTATTAGTGGGATTTATTAAAACGCCAATCGCTCTATATATCGCCGCTTTCTTTGTGGCAGCTGCCGGACAGAGCATGAAAGTCACCAACGATGCTTTGATTCAAACCAAGATCACCGATGATTTTCGTGGTCGCACCTTCGCGCTCTATGACATGACGGTAAATGTCGCGATGGTAAGTGGTGCGCTACTTGCGGCTTTAGTAACTCCGAATAACGGGGAGACTTTGGTGACCCCGATGGGAATCACCGTGATTTATTTACTTACTGCGTTCGTCTTATTACGAAAATCTAAATTTAGCGGCCTTGCCACCATTTAAGTAGCTCTTCGGTAGCACGTTCTTTTCCAAGTGGTCCATGCTCTAATCGAAGTTCTAATAAGAAATCTAGCGCTTGACCAACCTGGCGCGATGGTTTCAGATTAAGCAATTTCATAACTTCACCGCCATCTAAATCAGGGCGGATCGCAGCTAACTCCTCTTCGGCGGCAAGACGTGCAATGCGCGCTTCTAATTCATCATAAGTAGCAGCTAATCGCTCTGCTTTACGTTGATTTCTAGTGGTGCAATCAGCGCGAGTTAATACATGTAAATGGGTCAATAATTCTCCGGCATCGCGCACATATCTACGTACCGCGGAATCAGTCCATTCGCCATCGCCATATCCGTGAAAACGAAGATGTAAAGAGATCAACAACTCAACCTCTTCGATTACCTCATTTGAAAATCGAAGTTTCTTTAGACGATCTTTGGCTAACCGCGCGCCAACTACTTCGTGGTGATGAAAAGAAACTCCACCGCCAGGGATTAATTCACGAGTCTTTGGTTTTCCGATGTCATGTAATAGCGCAGCTAAACGAATGACCAAATTCTTTCCATCAAGGCGAGCCTCTAAAGCTATGGCTTGCTCTAACACCGTTAAAGAGTGTTCGTAAACATCTTTATGGTGATGATGTTCGTCGATCTCTAGTTTCAACTTAGGGATCTCGGGTAGCACTAAATCTGCTAAACCGGTGGCTACTAAAATCTCTATACCTTTACGTGGTTGATTAGACATTAGCAGCTTGATTAATTCATCGCGCACACGTTCGGCGGAGATAATGTTGATGCGTTCTGCCATGTCGCGCATCGCCTTTAACGCACTTGCTTCGACTTCGAAATTCAATTGCGCAGCAAATCGAGCAGCGCGCATCATTCGTAATGGGTCATCGCTAAAAGATTGCTCTGGCGAGACCGGTGTGCGCAAGATTTTTGCGCCTAGATCTTGAACTCCATTAAAGACATCGATAAATACTGGTTTATCACCGGTAAGTTCTAACGCCATCGCGTTAACTGTGAAATCACGTCGCGACAAATCTCCTTCGATGTTGTCGCCAAACTCAACTTCGGGTTTACGCGAACTTGGATCATATTTGTCGCTACGATAAGTAGTTATTTCAACTGTTGTTTCGCCACGTTTACCGGCGATAGTTCCGAATTCAATTCCGGTATCCCAAATATGTTCGGCCCAATTCTTTAAGATCTCTTTGGTAACTTCGGGGCGAGCATCAGTTGTGAAATCGAGATCGTTTCCTAATCTGCCAAGAATCGCATCGCGTACAGGTCCGCCAACTAGCGCCAATCTATAACCCTTAGCCTTGAAGGCTTGGGCGAGTGTTCCGGCCAGCGGAGCGCGCTCGATCAACGAACGAATCGATAATTCGCGCGCGGCATCTAGTGCGTTACTCACAGGGGAAAGGTTAGGGTACGTGCATGACCCCGGCACCTGGTGCTGGCGGCGATGCCTCTACTAGTTCGGTTTCCACCGAAACTGGACCTCAGGTTTCAAAGCCTCACCGAAAAAAACGTTCGCGTAAACGAAAAAAGAAGAAAAGTACTGAAGAAACGCGCCATCGTTATGCAAAGCGTGTCGATGAAGTCAGCGCAGGTGGATTGGTAATCGACTTCTCTGGCACCAAAGGCTTATTAATTGGGCGCTTGGATCAAAAGGATGCCAGCCGCGAAAAACTGCTCTGGTCATTGCCAAAAGGACATATCGAAGAGGGCGAGACCCCGGAAGAGGCTGCGATTCGCGAAGTTGCCGAAGAGACCGGAATTCAATCGGAAATCTCGCGCGAACTTGGTGTGATTGATTTTTGGTTTATGGCCGGCGGCAAAAGAATTCATAAAACAGTTCACCATTATTTATTTAAAGAGGTGGGCGGAAAGTTAGCGCCACAAGTAACTGAAGTTGATGAGGTGCGTTGGTTCCCGCTAGAACAAATCGTCGAATTGCTTGCATACCCCGATGAGAAGAAGTTGATCGCCAGAAGCGGGGATTTAAAGTGAGACGGCTTCTTGCATTAGTCATTCTCTTACTCTTTATCCCAAT
>CAWULI010000112.1:0-2912 GCA_963923155.1 uncultured bacterium | reverse complement strand
ACCGCTGCTAAAACACGCTTTCCATCCGCGATTCCGGTGACTTCAAGCCCCGGAACAAACGGCAGAGTCTGTGGTGATAAATAAGAATTCTCAGTTTGATGGGTATCTGCGTAATTGATACCAATTGCGGTTACATCGATCAAAACTTCGTTGGCTCCTGGCACTGGATCCGGAAGTTCTACATAATGCATCACTTCGGGTCCGCCGAATTGCGTTAATTGAATGGCTTTCATGCGTTGGCATTCGCTTTCTTCGCCTTTGATGCAGCGCGGCCACGTTCGTTCTGATCCAAAATCACTTTACGAATTCGGACCACCGCAGGAGTAACTTCGACGCACTCGTCTTCGGCACAGAATTCCAGCGCGCCTTCCATATTCAAACGCTTTGGCGGAATTAACTTCTCGGCTTCATCGCTTCCAGATGCGCGCATATTGGTGAGCTTCTTCTCGCGCACTGCATTTACATCCATGTCATCGGCGCGTGAATTCTCGCCGATCACCATTCCTTCATAAACCTCCATACCGGGTTCGATGAAGATGGTGCCGCGCTCTTGGATTCCGGCGATCGCATAAGAAGTAGACATGCCGCGACGATCAGCCACAAGTGACCCAGTCGGACGAGTACGAAGTTCCCCGTGCCATGGTTCGTATCCATCAAATACATGGTGAAGCAATCCGGTGCCACGAGTTTCGGTTAAGAATTCGGTACGGAAACCGATAAGGCCGCGCGAAGGCACCCGCCAATCCAAACGAATCCAACCGGTACCGTGATTGACCATCTGCTCCATGCGCCCTTTACGTAACGCCATTAATTGAGTGATCACACCTAAATAATCTTCTGGTGCATCAATGGTCAAACGCTCCATCGGTTCGTGCAATTTTCCATCGATAGTTTTGGTAACTACCTGAGGTTTACCGATAGTTAATTCGAATCCCTCACGCTTCATGATCTCGACTAATACCGCAAGTTGTAATTCGCCGCGACCTTGGACCTCCCATGCATCTGGGCGATCAGTATTGAAGATTCGTAATGAAACGTTACCAATTAGCTCTTTATCCAAACGATCTTTAACTTGGCGCGCAGTTAGCAACTTACCGCTCTGTCCTGCAAGTGGTGAGGTATTAATACCAATCGTCATAGAGATAGATGGATCATCAACGGTTATAGGTGGAAGAGCATGTGAATTTTCCGCATCCGCCAAAGTTTCGCCCAGAGTGATTGTTTCAATTCCTGCGATAGCGATGATGTCACCTGGGCCAGCTTTTTCGGCTGGTACTCGCTCTAAAGCTTCGGTCATAAGTAATTCTGAAATCTTGACGCGCTGAATCGAACCATCGGTTTTTATCCAAGCAACGGTTTGGCCTTTAGTGATCTCACCTTCATGAACTCGACATAACGCCAAGCGACCTAAATAAGGTGATGAATCCAAGTTAGTCACGTGAGCTTGTAGCGGTGCGCCTTCATGATAAACCGGTGCTGGGATAGTTTTGTAAATGACATCGAATAATGAATCTAGGTTCTCCGCATCCGGCATGCCGCCATTTTCAGGTCGATTTAGTGATGAACGCCCTGCTTTGGCAGAGGCATAAACAATCGGAAATTCAATTTGATCTTCATTGGCATCTAGATCCAAGAAGAGTTCATAAGTTTCATCGACTACTTCAGCGATTCGAGAATCGGGGCGATCTACTTTGTTGATTACCAAGATCACCGGCAAATTCTTAGAAAGCGCTTTACGCAAAACGAAACGTGTTTGTGGCAGCGGACCTTCGGAAGCATCTACTAACAAAATTACGCCATCCACCATTTCTAAACCGCGCTCTACTTCGCCGCCGAAATCTGCGTGGCCTGGTGTGTCAATGATGTTGATGGTCTTATCGCCGCGCTTTACCGCAGTGTTCTTGGCAAGAATGGTGATTCCCTTTTCGCGTTCCAGATCCATCGAATCCATCATGCGATCTTGGCCCTCTTCTTGTTTCTTATGGGCGGCGAAAGCACCAGATTGCCATAACATCGCATCTACTAATGTGGTCTTGCCATGATCTACGTGCGCGATGATCGCTACATTTCTAATCGAATCGCGGCTCTTTACCGGAAGGCCTGCTAAGTGTGCGCTCTTATTTTTATTAGACATTAAATCGGAACTCCACAACATCTCCATCTTGCATTACGTAATCCTTGCCTTCCATACGGACCTTGCCCTGCTCCTTTGCTCTCTGCATCGAGCCATGTTCGACGAGATCCTTGAAGTGCACCACCTCTGCTTTGATGAAACCCTTCTGGAAATCTGTATGAATAACGCCCGCTGCAACTGGTGCGGTATCGCCTTTGTGAATCGTCCACGCACGCGCCTCTTTAGGGCCTGCAGTTAAATAAGTCTGCAATCCCAAAGTATTAAAACCAACGCGCGCCAATGTCGCAAGCCCCGGTTCTTTCAAACCGATTGATTCCAATAACTCTTTGGCGTCCTCATCTGGAAGTTCGGCAAGTTCGGCCTCGGTCTTTGCATCCAAGAAAATAGCTTCGGATGGCGCGACCATCGCCTGTAATTTTTTGCGAAGTTCCGCATCATTTAACTCTGCGGCATCGACATTGAAAACATATAAGAATGGTTTTGCAGTTAATAAGTGAATCTCTTTTAGTAGTTCTAAATCTAAATTAGCCGAAGAGATTGGTTTGCCAGATTCCAGAACCGCATTAGCCTTCTTCAGCTCTTCAAGTAGCGCCGCGCGCTCTTTATTCTGACGCGCCTCTTTCTCGATACGCGGAATCGCCTTTTCAATCGACTGTAGATCTGCGAGCGCTAATTCAGTGTTAATGGTTTCGATATCACTTGCTGGATCGATGCGACCATCGACGTGCACTACATCGCCATCACTAAAGACTCTGATCACTTGGCAGATTGCATCAGT
>CAWULI010000111.1:0-2935 GCA_963923155.1 uncultured bacterium | reverse complement strand
ATCGGCATGGATCACATGGAGTATTTGGGCGATACGATCGAAAAGATCGCTGGAGCAAAGGCGGGAATCTTAAAGCCAGATATGTACGGTGTGTTTTCAAATCAAACACCAGATGCAGCGAAGGTATTGTTGGCTAAAGCCGCCGAAGTTGGCATTGAAGTTGCGCGTGAAGGTATCGAATATGAAGTTTTGTCACGCCAAGTTGCAGTTGGTGGACAGTTGTTGACTATCCGGGGTATCAAAGATGTCTATTCGGATCTTTTCTTACCATTACACGGTAAACATCAAGCATCTAATGCCGCTGCTGCGTTAGTTTCAGCAGAGGCTTTCTTTGGCGATCAACCTTTGGATCTGGATTCGGTTAAGCAGGGATTTGCGGCAGCAACATCACCTGGGCGCTTTGAAATAGTGCGCCGCGAACCAACAGTGATCCTTGATGCAGCACATAACCCGCACGGCGCCATGACCTTGGCCAATACTTTGCAAGAGGAGTTCACCTTTGGTCGAGTTATCGCCGTGGTCGGAATCTTCGCGGATAAAGATGCCGGCGGTATCTTCGATGAGATAAAAGATGTAATTGATGGCGTGATTGTCACCCAGAGCTCTTCGCCGCGAGCGATGCCTGCAGAAGAATTGGCCAAACTTGCGCGCAAATACATCGAAGCAGAGCGGATCTTCATCGAACCCGACCTACGTACCGCAATTGCAAAGGCGCTTGCCGATGCCAATCATCCAATGGAGGAAGAGAGCGTCGGAGTTCTAATCACTGGATCTGTGATTACAGTTGGTGAAGCAAGAGCCATCTTGAAACAATTGAAAGATTTGAAATGAGATATCTATGAGAGTTCTGGGCGCATCAGTATTGGTAATGGAATCAATGGTGATGGGCTTTGCGCTTTTACTTGCCATGAAGGATCAATCAACGTTGGCATTAGTAATTGGTTCATTGATTTCGTTGGCCCTCTTCCTATCTGCTGCTCTTTTGAAGCGTCGCATCGGTTGGATCATTGCTTCGATACTTCAGGTGGCGATGGCGGGTTATTCCTTCGTAGTACCAGCGCTTTCATTAGTTGCATCGATTTTTATTCTGCTCTGGGTCTGCGCCATCTACTTCGGTCGCAAGGGTGAGGCCATAAAGCGGGAATTAGTCGCAAAGCGCGACGGCCAATAGAATGCCCTGGTGAGCAAAGAACGCACCTTAATTCTGATTAAGCCAGATGGAGTTCGTCGTGGTTTAGTCGGTGAGGTCATTGCACGAATCGAACGTAAGGGTTACGAAATAACCGCGCTACGAATGATGAATGCAGACCGTGCGATTCTCGAACGTCACTATGCAGAGCACGAAGGCAAACCGTTCTACGAACCATTATTAGAGTTCATGATGAGTGGTCCTATCGTTGCAATGATTGCAGAGGGCGAGCGAGTCATCGAAGGTTTCCGTTCACTTGCTGGTGTTACCGATCCAACTGTGGCTGCACCTGGCACGATTCGTGGCGATTTAGCTCGCCAACAAGCGACAAAGGTCGTCCAAAATATCGTGCACGGTTCTGATTCAGTCGAATCGGCTAACCGTGAGATTTCGATCTTTTTTGAAGGGAAGTAAATGAGCAATCCAAATGCAAAGATGTCATTCATCGGTCGCGATATGGCGGTGGATCTAGGCACTGCAAATACCTTGGTCTATGTACGCGGACGTGGCATTGTGCTTAACGAACCTTCAGTAGTCGCGGTCAATCAAGATACCGGCGGCATTTTGGCGGTTGGCCTTGAAGCGAAGAAGATGATTGGTCGTACTCCAGGAAATATCGTTGCAATTCGTCCATTGAAAGATGGTGTGATCGCGGATTTTGATACCACCGAGCGCATGCTTCGTTACTTCATCCAGAAAGTTCATAAGCGTCGTTACTTAGCAAAGCCACGTATCGTGGTTTGTGTTCCATCAGGTATTACTGGTGTGGAACAGCGTGCAGTTAA
Source organism: uncultured bacterium (assembly GCA_963923155.1). Taxonomy (GTDB): domain Bacteria; phylum Actinomycetota; class Actinomycetes; order Nanopelagicales; family Nanopelagicaceae; genus ZLKRG08. The sequence goes on along the minus strand of CAWULI010000111.1, from coordinate 961 downwards.
AGACGCTGGTTACGCGGCCGGCGCTCGCAAGGTTTACATCATCGAAGAACCAATGGCTGCAGCAATCGGCGCAGGACTTCCAATTCACGAACCAACTGGAAATATGGTGGTTGATATCGGAGGCGGCACCACTGAAGTGGCCGTTATTTCGCTCGGCGGAATCGTCTCTTCTCTATCTATTCGCGTAGGTGGCGATGAGCTTGATCAATCAATCATCAACTGGGTCAAGCGCGAATTCTCCTTATTATTAGGTGAGCGCACCGCCGAAGAGATCAAGATGGCGATCGGTTCAGCGTATCCAATGCCAAACGAACCTGATGCTGAGATTCGTGGACGCGATCTAGCAACTGGTCTACCAAAGACTATTGTGGTCTCAGCTGCAGAAATTCGTAAGGCTTTAGAAGAGCCGGTAAATGCGATTGTTAATGCAGTTAAGGCGACGCTTGATAAATGTCCACCAGAGTTGGCATCTGATTTGATGGATCGTGGCATTGTGTTAACTGGTGGCGGTGCGCTGCTCAAAGGTCTTGATGAGCGCCTACGACGTGAGACTGGAATGCCGATCAATATCGCCGAGCAGCCACTCAATTGTGTGGTTGATGGTTCCGGAAAGTGCATTGAAGAATTTGAATCGCTCGAGAAAGTTCTGATTTCAGAACCACGTCGATAAACGGTTTTAGATTCTAGATTTTTAATTAGATAAAGCAATTCGCCGTAAGTAGGAAGAGACACAATGGCGCGACCAACTGGCAGCAACCGTGGTCGTTTGCTGTTGATTATGTTGATCGTTTCTTCATTACTTTTGATTACCTTAGATCTTCGAGGTGTACCAGTAATAACTGGAGTACGTAATGGCGTAGGTACTGCCTTAAATCCAGTTGAGCGATTTGGAAATTGGTTAGTTAGTCCGATCAAGAATCTAGGTTCTGATCTCTTTCATCTAGGTCGTACTCGTTCAACA
>CAWULI010000110.1:0-2937 GCA_963923155.1 uncultured bacterium | reverse complement strand
GCCCAGAAGATCTCCGCGATCTCATCGATCTTGGCGATCAACTTATCTGCAACTGCTACATCTTGGGTGCCCTTAGTTCCGGCAGCGCCAGCAAGCTTGGTTGCTTCGTTGAATAGTGAATGCAGTTGTGGGTAAGCCTCGAAGTGATTTGGCTTGAAGTAATCGGTCCAAAGTACCCATAGATGTTCCTTAACTTGATGTGAACGCTCTTCCTTAATTGAAATCGCGCGCGCTTTGAAATCTGCATCGCTTGAGGCTGCGTATTTTTCCATGCAGGCCTTAACAGATAGCGCTTCGATACGTGCCTGTGCTGGATCGTAAACTCCACAAGGTAGATCGCAATGTGCCTTTACAACCTTCATGTTCTCTCCATTTCCGATTAAACAAAGCCCTAACTAGGCTTAGGTTAGTTACTAGGCGAGAAAGATTACTAGGACGGTAAAAATTGCGCATCTTCGGCTTCGAAGTCGTTCGTGTGAGCGGCAATTCAATGAAACCTACCTTTGCCGATGGCGATCGAGTTCTAATCAGGCACCGCAGCTCTGACTTACAGCCGATACATACTGGCGAAGTGGTGATGATCGAGCGCGAAGGTGAGTTGATGTTAAAGCGAATCGTTCGCTATGAGATCGGTGGACATACCGGACAGGGGATGGTCACCGTAGAAGGTGACAACAAGGAAGAATCGATTGACTCACGGCATTGGGGCGCGATTCCTTCGAGATATGTAAAAGCGAGAGTAATTAAAAAAATTTAGCGAGTATTAGCGAGTAAAGGCTTCTTGCATCAACGCTTTCTGCTCATCTTCATGTAGATGATGATTACCGGTTGCCGGAGATGCAGTAGCGCGACGTGAGACGCGACGTAAGTTGCGTCCACCAAATCCGATTCCACCAAATTCTTCTGCGGTGCGTAGCGCGATAAATGACCAAGGTCCTTGATTTGCGGGCTCATCTTGAACCCAGAGCAGATTAGCGTTTGAATGCTTTGCGGCAATCTCTGCCATCTCGCGCGCAGGTAGCGGATAGAGTAATTCAACTCGAACGATTGCAGTCGACCATTCGCCAAGCTTCTCGCGCTCTGCAATTAAATCGTAATAGATGCGACCAGAGCAGTAGATCACGCGCGATGCATTCTGTACCTGCGGATCATCGATCACCTTTTGGAAAGAACCTTGTGTGAAATCTTCAACCTTAGAAGTTGCCGCTTTCAAACGAAGTAACGATTTCGGTGAGAAATAAATCATCGGACGTTTAGCCGGATTCTTAATATGCCAACGCATGACATGGAAGAACTGCGCCGGCGTGGTTGGTTGGACCACGGTCATGTTCTGCTCTGCGCAAAGTTGCAAGTAACGTTCGATACGAGCTGATGAGTGATCAGGCCCTTGTCCTTCATAACCATGTGGCAGCGCAAGTACCAATGAAGAGCGCTCGCCCCACTTTTGTAGCGCCGAAGATACGAATTCATCAATGACGGTCTGCGCACCATTAGCGAAGTCGCCGAACTGGCCTTCCCACATCACTAGCGCTTCCGGACGAATCGTCGAATAACCATATTCAAAACCCATTGCGGCATATTCAGAGAGGTGTGAATCGACCACAAAGAATTGCGAATCAGAATTGGTTAATCCGCGTAGAGGTGTCCATTCATTGCCATTCTCTTTATCGATGACCACTGCATGGCGATGGCTGAAAGTTCCGCGGCGCGCATCTTGTCCTGCGATACGAACTGGATGACCTTCAAGAAGTAGTGAACCGTAGGTAAGGGTTTCGCCCATACCCCAATCAATTGCGCCATCTTTTACCATCTCGACGCGTTTTTGTAATTGCGGCAATAACTTTTGATGAACACTGAAACCAGATGGAACGGCAATTTGGGTTTCGGCGATCTTATTTACGACATCAACGCTTACCGCAGTTTGGTTATCAAGTGGTTCTGCAGTCTTTGGAATCTGCCAATTTGGTGATTCTGGTTCGACGTTATGAACTGCGGCGTAAATTGCTTCGAGTTCGGCTTGGAATTCCTTTGAGATCGCTTCATTCTCTTCGGCAGTGATATCGCCACGGCCAACTAAAGCTTCCGCATACAAAGTTCGGGTGGTGCGCTTGGCATCAATTAAGCGATACATCTGTGGCTGGGTAAAGCTTGGCTCATCACCTTCGTTGTGACCGCGGCGGCGATAGCAGATCATGTCGATCACGACATCTTTATTGAACTTCTGACGATACTCGAAGGCCCAACGTGCAACGCGAACACATGCCTCAGGATCATCACCGTTTACATGGAAGACCGGAGCATTGATCATCTTCGCGATATCGCTTGAATAACGAGCACTTCGAGATGAATTTGGTGATGTAGTAAATCCAACTTGGTTGTTAACGACGATATGAATGGTGCCACCAGTGCGATAGCCACTTAATTGGCTCATCTGCAAGGTCTCCATATTTACACCTTGACCTGCAAAAGAAGCATCGCCATGTAACAGAATCGGCATCACGCTATATGCATTCTTAACATTTAATTTATCTTGTTTTGCGCGCACGATTCCTTCGAGCACTGGGTTGACTGCTTCAAGGTGTGATGGGTTCGCAGCTAAATACATCTTGGTTTGGGCACCTGAACTCGAAGTAAAAACTCCTTCGGTACCTAAGTGGTACTTAACATCGCCTGAACCTTGAACTTGATTCTCTTGGTAATGTCCTTCGAACTCTTGGAAGATCTGGCCATGTGGTTTTCCGGCAACGTTTGCCAATACATTTAAACGACCGCGGTGCGGCATACCGATGCAAACTTCATCTAGTCCGCGCTCTGCAGCACCAGAAATCACCGCATCAAGAAGTGGAATTACAGATTCGCCACCTTCCAATGAGAAGCGCTTCTGTCCAACGAACTTGGTTTGTAAGAAAGTTTCAAAAGCCTCTGCGCTATTTAATT
>CAWULI010000109.1:0-2977 GCA_963923155.1 uncultured bacterium | reverse complement strand
TCGGAGCTATTTATGCATATTTTCGGCGAAGCCGGTATAGCAGCGCGAAGTGCTTTGGGCGTAGCAGAGTTACCACTTAATTCGCCGGTTGAAGTAGAACTGACTGTAGAAGTTATTTAGAACGCTTTGATAAGCGCTCTAAATCGGTAATCAAAACTGCGCGGCCATCAAGCTTTAGCCAACCGCGTCCAGCAAAATCAGCTAGCGCCTTGTTTACTGTTTCACGAGAAGCGCCAACCAACTGTGCCAACTCTTCTTGAGTTAGATCGTGGTGGACGTATAGACCCTCTTCGGTTTTCTTTCCAAAACGCTCTCCGAGATCAATTAGCGCTTTCGCGACGCGACCTGGAACATCTGAAAAGACAAGATCACCAACTGCTTCGTTGGTGCGACGTAGGCGTTGCGCCAATCGACCAAGTAATTGCAGCGCTACATCTGGATTCTGCTTTAGCCATGGGATCAACTTGTCGTGACCCAAAGAAAGTAATTTTGCATCGGTTACTGCAGTTGCAGTAGAAGTGCGTGGTCCTGGATCAAAGAGCGAAAGTTCGCCGAACATCTCGCCGGGACCAAGGATCGAAAGTAGATTCTCGCGACCATCGCCAGACGAGGTTCCTAATTTCAATTTTCCTTCAGTGACAATATAAACCTGATCGCCAGCATCGCCTTCGGCAAAGAGCACACCACCACGATTGATCTTTACTGGTGACATTGCGCTACGAAGTGAAGCGGCGGCCGCATCATCAAGCGCGGTAAAAAGTGGCGCTTTGCGAACTACATCTTCTTCAATGCCCATGTCTGCAATCTTAACTGGTCAGGTGCTTAAGTGAAAAATCGGCGATACTTTACGCATATGCGCCAAGGGGATCCGAAAGCCATCTACAAAATACTGACTAAAACCTACCCCAATGTTCGCTGCGAATTAGATTATAAAAATCCTTTGCAATTATTAATTGCCACAGTCTTGTCAGCTCAATGCACTGATAAACGCGTAAACCAAGTAACGCCTGCGCTCTTTAAGCGATATAAAACCGCTAAAGATTTCGCCAACGCCAATGTGCACGAAATTGAGGATTTGATTCGTTCTACTGGCTTTTTTCGCAGTAAAGCAAAGAACATAAAAGGTTTAGCCCAAGTTTTGGATGCCGAATTCAAAGGCAAAGTTCCTCCGGTACAAGATGAACTTGTTAAATTACCTGGCGTTGGACGCAAGACTGCCAATGTGGTTCTGGGTCATGCCTTTGATATTCCAGGAATTACTGTTGATACTCATTTTGGTCGGTTATCGCGAAGATTCGGCTGGACCAAATCAGAGGATCCAGTGAAGGTAGAACACGAAGTTGGTGCGCTAATTCCCGAAAAAGAATGGACCAATCTTTCGCAACGAATGATCTGGCACGGTCGTAGGATCTGTCATTCCCGAAAACCTGCTTGCGGCGCTTGTCCGATTGCTAAGTTATGTCCATCCTACGGAATCGGTGAGACCGATCCGATAAATGCAAAGAAGTTGGTGAAGCGCGATGAAGATTTTCTTTAGCGCTTTGATTTCGGCCCTCGCGCTAACTTGTTTAACTGGTTGTGCTGAGAAAATTCCAGCCAAATACACCGATGGCAAAGTGGTTGGTTGTAGCGATATCAAAATAGAAGGTAACGCCGGGTTGCAAGTGCCATGTTTAGGTGATGAGACTCTGGTTAATTTGGAATCATTGCGCGGTCCGATGCTCTTGAATGTTTGGGGTTCATGGTGCGCGCCCTGCCAAGACGAGATCCCATATTTGAGGCACTTTTATGACAAGTACAAAGATAAAGTGCAATTAGTCGGCTTGGATGTCGAAGAACCAAATAAGAAGGTGCCACAGTCATTTATCAAATCCAATGGAATTACTTGGCCAAGTCTTTACGATCCTGATGGACGCACCAGAAAGTTAATTGGTATGGGCGTACCAGTGACTTGGTTTATTGATAGCAATGGCAAAGTTATTCATAAGAAGATTGGCGTTTTTGCAAACTACCAAGAGTTAGAAGAGAGTGCGAAGAAATATTTCAATCTTCGCTAATACTTAATCTTCGTTATTTGAAGATAGCCCTTCTTTAATCAGATTCATGACATTTGGATCGGCCAAGGTGGTGGAATCACCAACTTGGCGATTTTCGGCCACATCTCGCAGCAATCTACGCATGATCTTGCCGCTTCGGGTCTTTGGCAATTCATTTACTACCAAAATCTGGCGTGGCCGCGCGATTGCACCAATCTCTTTGACTACGTGAGCTTTCAACGAATTAATCAGCGCCTCGCCTTTGGTGTGATCAATTCCGCCACGCAAGATGACGAATGCCACGATTGCTTGACCAGTTGTTGAATCATTCGCACCAACTACGGCTGCCTCAGCAACCTCTTCGTGTGAGACCAACGCTGATTCAACTTCGGTCGTTGAAATTCGATGGCCCGAAACATTCATCACATCATCGACGCGACCTAGAAGCCAATAAGCACCATCGGTATCAATCTTTGCGCCATCGCCTGCAAAATAAAGTCCGTCGTATTTAGACCAATAAGTCTCTTTGTATCGCTCTGGTTCGCCCCAAACACCGCGCAACATCGATGGCCAAGGTTTGTCGAGAATTAAATAACCACCATGCCCCTTACCAACTTCGCGCGCATGATCATCAACTACCTTCGCGCTAATTCCGGGAAGTGGTCGCATCGCAGAACCTGGTTTGGTCGCAGTGACGCCGGGAAGTGGCGAGATCATGATTGCTCCAGTTTCGGTCTGCCACCAAGTATCGACAATCGGACAGCGATTGCCACCAATAACTTCTCGGTACCACATCCATGCTTCTGGATTAATTGGTTCACCAACGGAACCAAGTAGCCGCAAAGATTTTAGATCGAACTTATTTGGAAATTCATCGCCCCACTTCATCCAAGTTCTAATCAAAGTCGGTGCGGTGTAGAGAATCGTCACTTTATATTTTT
>CAWULI010000108.1:0-3048 GCA_963923155.1 uncultured bacterium | reverse complement strand
CCGATGCGCTTTGGGCGTAGCCAAATTCGCGCCTACATCACTGGGAAGCAACCCCTCTTTAAAGGCCCACTTAGTAAATAGTTTTATCGAAGTCGCGCGACGAGAGAGCGTGGTTCTAGATGCACCCTTTGTTTGCTGATTGGCTAGCCAACTACGTAGATGCGAGATATTTAAATGTCTTACCTCGTCGATCTTAAGCGCTACCAGATGGTTTGAAAGCGATTGAAGGTCTCCAACATAAGCACGGATGGTGTTGTCAGATAAAGAACGCTCGCGATTTAAATATTGAACGAAAGATTCAATCGCACCTTGCATGAATAAAGATTACTCTGGCTTACGTCCTTGACGGAGTAATCCGTAAGTTAACGCGTCCTCCAAAGCCATTGCCGAAGCGGCAATCACGTTTTCATGAACACCAACGGTATTCCAAGATCCATTCTTATCTGAAGTCTCTACCAATACGCGGGTAATCGCACCGGTTCCTAAGCGACCTTCCAAGATACGAACTTTGTAATCGGTTAATTCCAAAGCTGCTAGTTCTGGGTAAAGTTTTAATAAACCAGATCGAAGCGCGGTATCGAAAGCGTTAACCGGACCATTTCCAGAGCCGTTGCAAATTAATTTCTCGCCATTTGCAGAGACTGTGACTTCGGCTTTGGTAACGATAGAACCGCTGGCATCGCTTTCGACGCTAGTCAACCAATGCTCCACGTTAAAGAAAGCTGGCTTCTTCTTTGCAATCTCTTCGCGCACCAACAATTCAAATGATGCGTCAGCAGCTTCGAAAGTGAATCCGCGAGATTCCATCTCTTTGACTCGCTCGACGATGCGAGTGATCAACTCTTTATCGCCACCTAAATCAACGCCCAACTCTTGGCTCTTCAATTCGATTGAAGCGCGGCCGGCCATATCCGAAACCAACATGCGCATATCATTGCCGACACTGGCAGGCTCTTCGTGTTGATAAAGACTTGGGTCTACTTTGATTGCAGATGCGTGCAAACCTGCTTTATGTGCGAAGGCTGATACACCTACATATGGTTGGCGCATTGAAGGGGAGATATTTGTGACCTCAGCGATGGCGTGAGAGATGCGGAAGGATTCGCGCAATAAGTTATCGGGCAAAACTTTCTTATTCTTCTTCAATTCCAAGTTAGCCATTATCGAAACTAGATCTGCATTTCCCGTACGTTCGCCGTAACCATTTATGGTTCCTTGTACGTGTGTAACACCAGCTGCGACCGCGGCCATCGAGTTTGCGACCGCGCAACCCGTGTCATTGTGGCAATGAATACCAAGTCGAGCAGATGAGCTCTGCAAAATATCGTTTACTACTTCTGCGATCTCATCCGGCAACATTCCGCCATTGGTATCGCAGAGCGCAATAACATCAGCACCGGCCTCGGCCGCAGCGCGCACAACTTCAAGTGCATAGGCACGATTTGAGCGATACCCGTCAAAGAAATGTTCAGCATCTAGAAATACGCGCTGTCCTTCACTCTTTAAGTGAGTGATGGAATCGCGGATCATATTTAAGTTCTCTTCTAGTGTGGTCTTGAGCGCCAGATCCACATGGCGATCATGAGATTTAGCGACCAAAGTAACTGCCGGGGCACCTGAGTTACGAAGTGCGGCAATCAAAGCATCATCTGCTGCTTTCACGCCGGCACGACGAGTCGCACCGAAAGCTACAAAGGTGGCGTTCTTTAACTTTAATTCTTTCTTAGCTAGCTCGAAGAATTCGGTATCTTTCGGATTCGCACCTGGCCAACCACCTTCGATAAATCCCACACCTAAATCATCTAAATGGCGTGCAATCTGTAATTTGTCGTGAACAGATAAGTTCAAACCTTCTTGTTGCGCACCATCACGCAAGGTGGTGTCGTAGATGTGAAAGTTATCTGGCATCGGGCTCATTACTTAACTACCTTCACCCAACCATTTTTATCAGCGATCTGGCCGTGCTGAATTCCAAGAAGTGTTTCGCGGATCTTCATTGTGATCGGACCAGGGTTACCGTCACCTGTTACCCAAGTACCCCACTTCGATTTTGCAGCGCCAATCGGTGAAACCACGGCAGCTGTTCCGCAGGCAAAGGTCTCTTTGATCTCGCCACTTTCGATACCGGTTTTCCAATCATCAACCGAGAGCATTACCTCTTCGGTCTCATAACCTAAATCGCGCGCTACGGTAAGAATTGAGTCGCGCGTGATTCCTGGTAACAAAGTTCCGGTTAATTTCGGAGTAACAACTTTATTTCCTTTAACAAAATAAAGATTCATTCCGCCCATCTCTTCGACCCATTTACGTTCCACCGCATCCAACCAAACCACTTGGTCACAACCTTCGGCGGCGGCAGCTTTCTGTGCAACTAAAGATGCTGCGTAATTACCGCCGCACTTTGCTTCGCCGGTACCGCCAGGGGCTGCGCGCACATATTCAGTGGAGATCCAGACCGTGACTGCTTTTGCCGGATTGAAATATGCACCTGCAGGGGTTGCTATCAAAATGTATTTCGCTTTATTAGTAGGACGAACGCCTAATCCGACTTCGGTAGCAATCATGAATGGGCGGATATATAAGGATTCGCCCACTTTATTTGGCACCCAACCGATATCTTGCTTTACCAAAGCTTCTACAGTTTCGATGAAAGTTTCGATTGGCAACTCCGGTAGCGCTAGACGCTTTGCGCTTCGATTAAAACGTTGTGCATTTGCCTCAGGGCGAAAGAGTGCGACGTTTCCATCTGGTTGGCGGTAAGCCTTCATGCCCTCGAAGATCTCTTGTCCGTAATGGAATACTGCGGTCGCCGGATCCAAAGTAAGTGGACCGTAAGGTTTTAACTCTGGTTCGCCCCAACCGCTCTGTTCATCCCAATCGATGGTGACCATGTGATCCGTGTAGTACTTACCAAAACCGCCTTCGGCAACTTTCGAGTCGCGTTCTGCAGCAGATAACGCATTTGGATTTAATGTTATTTTCATGGCTGCAAAGCCTTTACTAACGCATCTCCTACTTCAGCGGTAGAGCGCTTCTTATCTCCACGCA
>CAWULI010000107.1:0-3052 GCA_963923155.1 uncultured bacterium | reverse complement strand
GATGCACAGAGCGCGGTATCGGTCTTGAATTCACGCAATATAGATGTCTGGTTGCTAACCGGCGATCATAAGGATGTCGCAATAAATACTGCGCATGCAGTAGGAATTCACGAAAACCACATCGTGGCTGAAGCATCACCCGAGGCAAAGATCGCTCATATCAAAAAGTTACAGAGCGAAGGAAAGAATGTATTGATGATCGGCGATGGAGTTAATGACGCCGCTGCACTTGCCGCTGCCGATCTTTCAATGGCAATGGGAACTGGCACTGATACTGCCATTGCAACTGCAGATATCACTTTGACTAACCCAGCCCTTAAATCTGTAACTGATGCGCTCGATTTATCTAAGAAGACCCTTGGAACTATTCGTGGCAATCTACTTTGGGCATTGATTTACAACGTGATTGGCATTCCGATTGCCGCACTTGGATATTTACAACCAATGTATGGCGCAGCTGCGATGGCACTTTCGAGTTTATTTGTGGTAACTAATTCGCTAAGAATCAAGTAAGAATTAAGTAAGAATCTACGATAGTAGCGGGGGCAGGATTTGAACCTACGACCTCTGGGTTATGAGCCCAGCGAGCTACCGAGCTGCTCCACCCCGCGTCGGTAGCCCCAACCTTAGTGCAGGTTAAAGGCTAAACAAAATCGAATTATTTTGTTTTACCTTGTGCAGCAATTGCTGCAGTAATCGCTGATTTCAAACGATCTTGCGCCTTGCCGTATGCAGTGAAGTCACCTTTAGCCAATGCTTTCTGTGCATCTGCAAGTGCTTGCTTCGCGCTATTTAGCGCTGCTGACAATGATGATGAAGTACCAGTTGTTGAGGTTCCGCTTCCAGTTGAAGTACCAGTTGCAGAAGTTCCGGAATTTCCACCAAATACTTGATCAAGTGCGCCCTTTAGATTGTTATCAAATCCAATTTGATCACCAAAGGAGACCAAAACCTTCTGTAACAATGGATATGACGCAGCATTAGCAGTCGCGCGAACATAAACCGGTTGCACATAAAGTAAACCGCCACCGACTGGAAGCGTGAGCAAATTACCAAGCACTACATCAGATCCACCTTGGCGAAGTAGTGACAAAGTTGTCGCGACTTCTGGTTTGGCTTCGAAGTTCGAAGCCACCTGCGTAGGTCCTGCGATATTGGTGCTTCGCGGTAATTGAAGTACGGTGATCTTGCCGTAATCCTTACCCGGTGAGGCATTTACTGCCGCAAAGGCAGATAAGTTCTCGCGACCACCGCGTGGTACAAATGGCGTGGTCAACATAAATGATTCATTGGCAGCGCCAGGTAGCTGCAATGTCGTGAAATATGGAGGTTGATTAGCAACGTTGCCACCGAAGGTCGATGGGTCACGAGGTACGCGCCAGAAATCCTGTCCGCCATAGAAAGCCGACGCACTCTTCACGTGATACGCAGATAGCACATCGCGTTGAACTTTAAATAGATCCTCTGGGTAACGTAAGTGATCCATCAAATTCTGAGAGATCGCACTCTTTGGTTGTACGACACCTGGATATGACTTGCTCCATGTCTTCAAAACTGGATCGCTGGTATCCCATTGATAGATATTTACCGTGCCATCGTATGCATCCACCGTCGCTTTTACTGAGTTACGGATGTAATTGATACTGCGATCTGCTTGAGCAGATACTGAATTAGAGCGATTAGTAAGTGCGTCAGTTGTCGCAGTTGAAAGCGTGGTTTTTTGCGCATATGGATAGCCCGCTGTTGTGGTGTAGCCATCGATGATCCATTGGACCTTGCCATCGATAACTGCTGGGTATGGATCGCCATCAAGTGTTAACCATGGCGCTACTTTTGCCACGCGTTCACGTGGGTTACGGTTGAATAAAATCTTGGATTCTGAGTTGATCAAATTAGAGAGCAAAATTCGTTGCTCTTGATACTTAATTGCAAAGACCAAGCGATTAAACAAGGAACCTACTGGTACGCCACCTTTACCGGCATAAGTAGTGTTCTTCTGTCCTGAAGCTGAGGTGTCATCTGGATAATCGAATTCAACAGCAGTCTTAGACTTTCCACCAATAATTGAATAATCCGGGACATTCTCGCCGAAATAGATACGCGGTTCGAATTTTCCAAGGCCAGATGTTGGTGGCAGATCCCCCACTACGAAATTCGGCTTTCCATCAGCATCAACAGTGTTTCCGTATGCCGCGACAAATCCGAAACCATGCGTGTAAACCAAGTGATCGTTGATCCAATTTCGGACCGGATTACCTTCGATATTCAATTCACGAACCGCAACTACGGTGTCACGTTGTACGCCATTTACTTTGTAGCGATCTATATCAAGTGAATCGGCAAATGAATAGTATGGCTTGATCTGTTGCAACTGGCGGAAAGTAGCAGAGAGCACATTTGGATCCATCAAACGGATATTTGCAATGGTGTTCGCATCGTTAGCCAACTGCCCTGCGGTGGCACTGACTGTGGCATCGTAATCTTTTACGACTACCCCATTTAGATCGTATGCCGCACGAGTCGCATCAATATTTCGCTGGATATATGGCGCTTCTTTAACTGACTCGCTTGGCTTCACCTGGAACTGCTGAATCGCAGCCGGGAAGATGGTTTCAATAATCAAAGATGAAGCAACAAGTAATCCGACGCCTATAACCGGAAGTGACCAAGAATTGCGAACAATGATTGAAAAGAAGAGCACGCTGCAGACCAGCGCTATTCCAGCCAAAATCACTTTGGCTGGCAACATCGCATTTACATCGGTATAGGTAAGGCCAGTGATCAATCTGCTCTGTTTTAGCGCTAATCCATAACGATCGAACCAATATGCCGCAGCCTTCGTCAGCACAATCAAACCCAGCAAGATCGAAAGCTGTACACGTGCAAAAACAGTAGTGCTATTTGAAAGTCCTGCAACTCTGCTGCCAGGAGTCGGAATTCGAATTGCTGAATACAGATAGTGGGTTACTACCGCACCAATCAACGCGATAATCAAAGTGCTGGTTGCCCAACCTATGACTGCTTGATAAACCGGTAACTTAAATGCAAAGAA
>CAWULI010000106.1:0-3101 GCA_963923155.1 uncultured bacterium | reverse complement strand
CAGAGAAATCGCTGGTTCTGTCGTTGCAGAGTGCTTTATAGATAGTGCCAATGAGGCTTCATTTATCGCAGATAAATTACAGAGAGCGCATTTGCAAGACGGCCTTGCATGGTCGCAGATGGCAGTGATCTTTAGATCCCCGGCGCAAAGTGGCGCAGTACGTAGCGCGCTGATGCGTTATGGCATTCCAGTTGCCGGAGAGCTACAAGTTTTATCCGAAAATGCCTCTATCGCGCCATTCTTACTTATGGCCGAAGCAGCAATTTATGGCAAGCTTGATTTACCAACTGCAGAGATGCTGTTAACTTCAGAATTTGGCGGAGCGGATTCAATTTCATTTCGACGTATGCGCCGCGAATTAGTTGCAAAGTATTCAAGTGCTACAGGTTTGAGTGGATCAGAACTTATCTGTAAAGCAATCACTGATGGCGAATACGAAATCCCAAGCGGACAATCTTTAAATCGTTTGCACGAACTATTCGTCGCAACAGAACGAATAGCAAAGAAACGCGCTTCGCAGCCAGAAGATTTGCTTTGGGCAATCTGGTCAAATGCTAAGACTGCCGACAATGAATTAATTAGCGATGCATGGCGAAACCGCGCCTTTAAAGGCGGAGTACGTGGCGCTATTGCTGATCGTGATTTAGATGCCATGTTGCAACTATTCGAATCCGCACGTCGTTTTGGTCAGCGATTTAAATATGCAAACCTAGGTGACTTCTTTAAAGATATTCGTAAATCCGAAATCGCAGGCGATGTGATTACTGCAAAAGGCCAACGTCCTGATGTAGTCGAACTGCTTACGCCATTTAGCGCCAAAGGTCGTCAATGGAAGTTAGTTGTAGTTGCAGGGGTGCAGGAAGGCATCTGGCCCAACTTACGTATTCGCGGTTCTTTGCTTGGTTCCGAACGTTTAGCCGAACGAGATCGCAACCCTGATTTGGCAGCAATTGAGCTGGAATTAGTGGCAAAAGCCGCAGTATCGATTGATGAATTACGCCTGTTTTACGCGTCAATTTCACGAGCTAGCCAAGATTTAATTATCACCGCAGTAGACCGCGAAGAAGATCAACCATCTACATACTTTGATTTGGCATACGAATTCTGTAATCCAGATACCCCAATCGAATCAAAACGCAATGTATTGAAGGCCGATAATCTTCTAAGCACCGCACATATAGTTTCTAAGTTGCGTGCAGAATTAATTAAGAGCGGCTCAAAGAGCGCCGCCGCAAACTTAAAATCACTTGCAACTGCCGGTATCGCTGGCGCAGCTCCAGCCGATTGGTATGGCATCAAAGCAATCTCATCAAGCGCACCGGCAATTCCAGAATCCGACGATGTCCGAATTTCACCAAGTGGTGTGGAAAAGTTTGATGAATGTCAATTACGTTGGTTCCTAGAAACTCATGGTGGCCAAGATGGTAATACCACTGCGCAATTGATCGGAACCGTCATTCACAAATTTGCGGAGTTGGCCGAATCTGGTGAAACTAATTTAGATTCACAAATCGAGCTACTGACTTCAAATTGGAAATTAGTAGATCCAGAAACAGGTTGGATCTCACGAACTTCAATGGGACGAGCAGTGCTGATGCTTAAGCGTTTTTATAAGTATCGGGAATCGATGGCGGGCAAACGTGAGTTCACAGAAGCTGAAGCTTCGTATAAATTCAATATCGGTCGTGCATTTATCTCTTGCAAGATTGACCGAATTGAAACCACGGTCGATGGCAAACTTTATGTAGTTGATTTTAAGACCGGCAAGAACGCGATTTCTATCGATGATGCAAAGACCGATGCCCAGATGCAGATATATCAGTATGCAGTTGGCAAAGAAGGTGCAGAAGTCGCCGGTGCATCATTGGTCTATTTAGATCATGATCTGAAAGGAAATAAGACTCGCGACCAACAGCCGATTGATCGCAAAGTCGTCGAAGAACGAATCGAAAAAACGGCAGTTTTAATGGGCGGTAAGAGCTATTTAGCGGTGCAGAACAAGAATTGTCAGTTCTGCAATGTGGCTAGTTCTTGCCCAATTCAGATTGAGGGGCGTGGGTTATATGAATAAGCCAATCTCCGCACTGGATATCGCAAAGGTGACTAAGAAGACGCCAACTGGCGAACAGATTGAAATTATCGAATCAGCACTGCAACCTGCCGTGGTTATAGCGGGTGCTGGTTCTGGCAAGACCGAAACAATGGCAACTCGCGTGCTCTGGTTGGTCGCAAATGGCTTTGCAAAACCTGAAGAGATATTAGGTCTCACCTTTACTCGCAAAGCTGCTGCGGAGTTAAAGAAACGTATCAAAGATCGCTTAAAACAATTGCGTAAAAATGGCTTAATAGATCGCAACGTATCTATTGAAGTTCCGGTAATGACTTACCATTCTTATGCCGGAAATATATTGCGCGAATATGGTTTGCGACTAGGTATTGATACTGATTCAGATTTAATTGGCGAAGCCGTGGTCTGGCAGCAAGCAGCGCGCGTTTTGCGTACCTGGGATGATCCAGATTTCGAATACGAAGGCGCATTCAAGACTTTAGTAAGTGACTTACTTGGTTTAACTAAGAGCGCAATGGAACATGGTGTTTCCGAAGCAGAGATCATCGCCGAAACCAATAAAGTTTTGGAACGCATTACAGAGATTCCATCCGATAAAGATGTAGATAAAGTTCGATTAGTTTTGAAGCAACGCATCAAGTTGCTTGAGATTTCACAGAAACTTCGCCAAGAACGTATCGCCAGCGGACAGCTCTCGTTCGATGATCAAATGTTCTATGCCGCAAAGATCGCGCAAGAGGTTGAAAAAGTTGGCGAACTTGAACGTGCTAAATACAAGGTCGTGTTGCTTGATGAATATCAAGATACTTCGCAATCTCAGGTTCGTATGCTGAGCGCGCTGTATAAAAATGGCCACCCAGTTATGGCAGTTGGCGATCCATATCAGGCGATCTATGGTTGGCGCGGTGCTGCTATCGGCACAATTAAAGACTTCCCAAATAGCTTCGCGGTCGATGGAGATCCTAAAAAGATAGCGGAATATAAGCTTTCTACGACCTTCCGAAATGATGAGGCCATCCTTAAATTGGCTAAT
>CAWULI010000105.1:0-3109 GCA_963923155.1 uncultured bacterium | reverse complement strand
AATAGCGGCAAGTGGTATCGCGAAGTTATTAAGAATAACGGAGCTGGTTTGTAAATAGCTTTAGTTACTTAACCGAACCGGCTAACAAACCGCGGACGAAGTAACGTTGCAACGAGAAGAAGACCGCAAGCGGAATAATCACGGAAAATACCGCAGCTGGTGCGACGTTCTCCCAGTGTGAACCCAAGGATCCACCCAAGCTAGAAAGATGCAAAGTTAACGGTGCGACATCGTCCGTGCCACCGGCAAAGACCAGCGCAACTAGCAAATCGTTCCAGATCCAAAGGAATTGGAAGATCGCAATTGATGCAATCGCAGGTAGCGATAGTGGCAATACGATCTTGCGGAAAACCTCGAAATGATTAGCGCCATCAACGCGCGCTGCTTCCATAACTTCGCGTGGCAAGGCAGCTACGAAGTTATGTAATAGATAAGTAACGAGTGGTAAACCAAACATGGTGTGCGGCAACCAAACTGAGGCCAAAGTTCCGACGATATGAAGTTGTGGGAAGATCGTATGTCCGAAGACTTTGATACCTGTTGCAAAGAAAGTTAAGAGCGGCAATAGTGAAAGCTGTAGCGGCACGCCTTGTAGCGCAAATAGACCGTAGAAGATGTGATCACTAAATCTAAATGGAATCCAGGCAAGTGCATATGCAGCCATCAAACCAAGTCCAACCGATAGCAATACTGAAGGAATTGTGATCGCTAAGGAATTTACCGCAAAAGGAATCATTCCTTGGGTTCCGATGGTGCCATTACTTTGGAATAGTACGGCGCGGAAATTATCTAAGGTGTAATTCCAGTGGGTTAAAGAGTGCCACCAACCAGTTGAGAGAATATCTTCCTTTTTTCTGAAAGAAGTAACGACCAAACCAAAAGTCGGAATAGTCCAAAGTACCGCAATCACTGTGACGATCGCAGATGCAATAGGTGAGGTGAAGGGGCGCGTCTCGTGGTTTGGGACCACTTTTACTTTGCTTGGCGCAGTAGTAGTAGACATCAATGCTTCCTCTCTGCGCGTAATGATCGAATGTTGTAATAGCTAATTGGGATCACCAGCAAGAAGATCAATACCGCTAGCGCGGAACCATGGCCATAATTCAAATATACGAAATTCTCATCAACCATGCGGTTGGCCAAAACATCAGTCTTGAAGTTACCTCCGGTCATAGTGTGTACGACATCGAATAATTTCAGGGTGCCAACCATCGCGGTAGTAAGCACCACAATGATGGTGGTGCGAACCATCGGAACGGTTACGGTCCGAAATAACTTAAATCCAGTCGCGCCATCTAATTGCGCAGCCTCTTCGATCTCCGAAGGAATTCCTTTAATTGCCGCGGATAAAATCACCATAGAGAAACCAGTGAAACCCCAGATATACACCGCCATCAAGAAGAAGTTATTCCATGGCGACCATAACAAAATATGTTTGACTGGTAAGCCAAGCCAAAGCGTGATCTGTCCGATCAAACCAGTCTGTGGCCTGTTTGACTCTTGATATGAGTACATCAAATTCCAGATCAAAGATCCACCAACGAATGAAATCGCCATCGGCATAAAGATCAAAGATTTCGGAATCGCTTCGCGCTTCATCTTGTTTAACATTGTGGCTAACGCCAGACCTAAACCTGTGACAATTATCGGAGTAATCACAAACCAGAGCATGGTGTTAAGAAACGCCAAGCGAATTTCCGGGGTTTTAAAAGCCCATTTGTAATTATCAAATCCTACCCATTTGGATGCATCGGCGCTTTTAAAGGATTCAAGCAGCGTTTGAATTGCTGGTACACCTAAACCGGTCATTACCAAAATGAGCGCTGGAATTAGAAAGATTGATAGCGCTAACCAATTTTGTTTCTTTCCCTTAAGGCGAGCGCCGGCAGCAAAAATAATTCCGTAGAAACCAAAGAAGATTGCAATTACATAAATTACTTGCAGGATCTTTGGCCAAGAGGTGGTAAAGATGCTAGTCCACGTTACATCCACCCGCGAATAGTAAAGCGAAAGCCGGGGTTAGCCAATAGCCAACCCCGGCTTCCTTACTGTTTAACGCTAATTAATTTTCAGTTTATAACTTTCGATTAATTAGTTTCTTACCAGTTAGCGTCGATAGCCGCTGCAACATCCTTCATTGACTTACCTTCTGCGTAGAACTTGGTGATTTCCTTCCAGAAAGCGCCGTTCACTGCAGTTGGCATCAAGTCAGATGCGTCGAACACGATCGCGCCAGACTTCTGTTGTAGTGATTGTGCTACAACCTTAAGTACTGGATCGGTGTAAGAAGCTAGTGGAATTCCACTGTTAGCAGAGGTCCAGCCGCCCATCTTGGCGCGAGCTGTTCCGTAAACTGGTGATGAGAAGTAATCCTGAACTGCTCCTACTTCCTTCTTTGTGCTAAATGCGACTGGGAACTCTCCAGCACCTTCGATTGGCTTACCAAACTTGGTGTTTGTTGGAGGTAGGTAGAACGCATTTGCATCTGCATCAGGACCGAATGTGGTTCCTGCTGGGAACATTGATGAGTAGAACGAAGCCTGTTGCAACATTCCGCATGTTCCATCCTTAAGACCTGGAACACCAGCATCTTGGAACTTACGTGTTGCTACTGACTGTAGATCGCCTACTTGATCCTTGGTACCTAACCATGCAGCCACCTTGTTCAATTCACCTAACATTTCAGGTGATGAGAACTTGAGCTTGCCTTGCCACCATTGGTTGTACATATCTGGACCTAGATCGCGAAGAGTCATTTCTTCGATCCAGTCAGTTGCTGGCCAACCAGTAGCTGCACCAGATTCAATACCTGCGCACCATGGAGTTACGCCAGCAGCCTTGAACTTAGCTGCAATCGCATCCATTTGAGCCCAAGTTGTTGGAATGGTTACGCCAAGCTTCTTGAACTGTGCAGGTGAGTACCAGACAAGTGACTTAGATGATGCACCAAATGGAGCACCATAAACTTTTCCACCAACAGTGGTGAATGTCTTCCATGCTGGGTTGTAGTACTTATTGATATTTGCAAGTACCTTTGCAGTTACTGGAACTGCCTTGCCGGTTTGTACCATGGTGGTAACAAGACCTGGCTGTGGGATGATCGCGATAT
>CAWULI010000104.1:0-3130 GCA_963923155.1 uncultured bacterium | reverse complement strand
ACTGGCGATGTGACACAGGTCGATCTGCCGAGTGGTAAGAATTCAGGTTTAGCTACGATTCGAAAGATCCTTGACGGCATTGACGATATTGCCTTCATGGATCTAACTGCAGAAGATGTGGTTCGTCATCGCCTGATCAGCGACATTGTTAGCGCTTACGAGTCATATGACCAAGGTAGTGATCAGGGAAGAAGTAACTCCATCTCGCAGGCTCGCCACTTAAGATGATCGAAATTGAAAACCGCTCTGGACAATTAGCGCCAGAGTCGGAAGTTCTTAAATTAATGCAGTTCGCGATCAAGGAACTGGGACTTAATTCAGAGTGCGAACTCACCTTGGCTTTTATAAATGATGAAGAGATGGCGCAATTGCACGAGAAGTGGATGGATTTGCCAGGCACCACTGATGTAATGAGCTTTCCGATGGATGAGTTAAAACCAAACGATCCAGAGCCCGGCATCCTCGGAGATATCGTGATTTCGCCCTTGGTAGCTAGGGCTCAAGCAGATAAGGCAGGCCATTCTTACGAGCACGAAGTGAAGATCTTGGCCACTCATGGGTTACTACATTTACTTGGTTACGATCACCAAGAACCTGAGACAGAGCGAGAGATGTTTGCTTTGCAAGAGGATTTAGTTAAGAGGGCAAAGTGACTTTAGTACTAATTGTCTTCTTGATTCTCTGTGCTGGTTATTTAGCAGGAATTGAAAGCGCCTTCAACAGCATCTCTCGCGTTATCGTTGATGATCTATCGTCTAAGCGTGGCGGGAAGTTGGTAAGTAAGGTTTATCTTGATCTTCCTAGATATCTCAATGTCGTGCTCTTAGTTCGCAAGAGTTCGGAATTGCTTGCGACAGCTTTGTTGTATAAATATTTTCTTAATAGTTACGACTCCACCGCTGCGCTGATTTATTCCGTAGTGGTAATGATTCTGGTTTCGTACATCGTAGTTGGCGTTGGCCCCAGAACTTTAGGCAAACAACACCCAGCAAGTTGGGCTTTAAGTGGTGCGGCTGTCGCATATTCATTATCAGTTTTCCTAAGCCCGATCACCAGATTATTGATTGCGATCGGAAATGCGATAACTCCTGGCAAGGGTTATAAGACCGGACCATTTGCTAATGAAGAAGAGTTACGTGATTTAGTAGATCAGGCACATGAACGAGGTCTGGTCGAAGAGGACGAACACGAGATGATCCATTCGGTCTTCGAACTTGGCGACACCATGGTCCGAGAATTAATGGTTCCGCGCACGGAGATGGTTTGGATCGAACGAGATAAATCTTTGCGCCAGGCGCTCTCTTTGGCGCTTCGTTCTGGTTACTCCCGTATCCCTGTGGTTGGTGAAAACATTGATCAGATAATCGGAATCGCATATGTGAAAGATTTGGCAAAACGCGCATTGGATCACCATGAGGCAGAGCAGAGCGAGAAGGTCGAACAGCATATGCGCCCGGTGGTCTTCGTTCCTGAGATCAAGAACGCATCAGAGCTCTTGAAAGATATGCAGCGCGATCAGATTCACCTTGCCATTGTGGTTGACGAATATGGCGGAACTGCAGGACTAATTACCATTGAAGATATCATCGAAGAGATTGTCGGAGAGATTGCAGATGAATTCGATGACGAAGAGGAGCAATTCGTCTGGTTATCTGAGGATAAATTGCGAGTCCAGGCCAAAGTGCACGTTGAAGACCTTGCCTCCGAATTAGAGATCGAATTGGATCCCGAATTAGTAGAGGACATTGATTCGATCGGTGGATTGATGGCAAAAGTTTTGGGCCGAGTACCAATCCCAGGGTCTACCTTTAATCTATCGGGTTGGAAGGTCACTGCAGAGCGTCCAGTAGGCCGACGTCGCAGAATCAGTAGCATGATTCTGGAAAGACAAGAGAGCGAAGTCGAGGTTTAAGTTGCGAGTCCTTAGATTTACACCAAAATCAGGTTCGGAATTGGGTAATGATCCGCTATTTGGTGTTTTGGAAGAAGATGAACAGACAATTTCAATAATCAATGGAGATCCATTGTTTAACGGAGTCGCCAAAAATGGCCAACAAACAAAGTTGTCTGAAGTTAAGTTGCTCGCGCCGGTTTTGCCACGAAGCAAAGTCGTTTGTGTCGGCAAGAATTACTCGGATCATGCCAAAGAAATGGGTGGTGAGGTACCCGCTGAACCGATCATTTTCTTAAAGCCAAATACTTCAGTAATTGGTCCTAATGATCTTATTAATTGGCCTTGGATGTCCGAACGAATCGATCATGAAGCAGAGTTGGCGATTGTCATCGGTCGTATTTGTAAAGATGTACCGCGCGAAAGGGCGACCGAAGTTATCTTCGGTTACACCATAGCAAATGACATTACTGCTCGAGATCTGCAGTCTAGAGACGGACAGTGGACTCGTGCTAAAGGTTTCGACACTTTCTGCCCAATCGGACCTTGGATCGATACTGATTTCATCCCTGGAAATCAGGAGATTAGCTGCACCGTTAATGGGGAATTGAAACAACGCGCCACACTAAATCAGATGATGTTTGACGTTGGAGAGATCATTCATTTCATAACTTCAGTGATGACGCTACTTCCGGGAGATGTCATTTTGACTGGCACACCAGCCGGAATTGGCCCAATACCTGAAAAGGGGAGCGTAACTTGCGCGATTTCAGGGTTGGGCGAACTAACCAATAAACTCAGCGCCCGTGGCTGAAAATATTCGCGTACGTTTTGCGCCATCACCGACTGGTGATCTACATGTCGGAAATATCCGTACTGCGCTCTTTGATTGGGCCTTTGCTCGCCACACTGGTGGCAAATTTATCTTTCGTATCGAAGATACCGATAAAGAACGCGTCACTGATGAATACATTCAGCGCGCAATCGATACTTTAAAGTGGTTGGGACTCAGTTGGGATGAGGGCCCAGAGGTCGGTGGACCTAATGGACCATATCTTCAATCTGAACGTTTACATATTTACAGAGAATGGGCTGAAAAGTTCTTAGCAAGTGGCGCGGCGTATCACTGTTACTGCAGCGCAGAAGAATTGGAAGCCGAGCGCGAACGTCAGCGCCAAGCAAATGTAGCGCCCGGTTATGGTGGAACTTGTCGAAATCTCTCCGCCGAGCAGATAGATC
>CAWULI010000103.1:0-3145 GCA_963923155.1 uncultured bacterium | reverse complement strand
AATTCATATAAGCGCTATCAACCGGGTTCATTTGCACCAACTGCAATCCGTTGGGGTCGTGATAATCGCACTTGCGCGCTGCGCTTAGTCGGACATGGTCCATCACTACGCGTAGAAAATCGCGTACCTGGTGGCGATGTAAATCCTTATCTAGCTGTTGCGGGCATGATCGCAGCAGGACTTGATGGAATCCAGAAGAAGCTGCCACTTGAGCCAGCATTCGTTGGAAACGCTTATGCATCTGATTCAGAGTTCGTGCCGCACACAATGGAGATGGCGCAGAAACTTTGGAACGAATCAGCTTTCGTTAAAGAAGCTTTTGGTGAAGAAGTTCAGAAGCACTATTCAAATATGGCGCAAGTTGAAATTGAAGCTTACGGAAAAGCTGTCACTGATTGGGAGCTTGTACGTAATTTTGAACGTTATTAATTAGCGGAGACCAGAAAGTAGAAAAAAGTAAAGATGAGTACAAAGTACGACGTAATTAATCCTGCCAACGAACAAGTTGTTACGCAGATCCACGAAGCTTCTGTCGAAGAGACAGATGCAATTATCGCGAAAGCTGCTGAAGCATTTAAGTCTTGGCGCAATGTAACTCCGTATGATCGCTCAAATTTACTTCGTGCTTTCTCTAACAAAGTTCGCGAACATCGCGAAGAATTAGCACAACTAGAAATTACCAACTCTGGTCACACTCGTGGCAATGCGCTCTGGGAAGCAGATAACGTTGCAAACGTTCTCAATTACTACGCAGGTGTACCTGAGCGACTTTATGGTCGCCAGATTCCAGTAGCTGGTGGCGTGGACATTACTTTCAAAGAACCAATTGGTGTTGTTGGAATTATTGTTCCTTGGAACTTCCCAATGCCGATCGCGGGTTGGGGTTTTGCTGCGGCGCTTGCAACCGGTAATACCGTTGTATTAAAACCTGCAGAGTTAACTCCGATGACTGCAATTCGCCTTGGAGAATTAGCGCTAGAAGCTGGCATTCCTGAAGGCGTACTAAACGTAGTTCCTGGAAAAGGAAGCGTAGTTGGGGCTCGTTTTGTCACAAATCCAACAGTTCGCAAGGTCTCATTCACTGGCTCAACTGAGGTTGGTAAGGGAATTATGGCCGGCTGCGCGGATCAAGTTAAGCGCGTAACTCTCGAACTTGGTGGCAAGAGCGCAAATATTATTTTCGCAGATTCAGATATCGAAGCAGCTGCCGCAAGTGCTCCTGGCGGAGTATTTGATAACGCCGGACAAGATTGCTGTGCACGTACTCGTATCTTGGTTGAGCGCAAAGCTTTCGATAAGTTCATGGAACATTTTGAGAAGCATGTAAAAGCATTCCGTTGCGAAGATCCAAATCTAGATTCAGCTGGCATGGGTCCACTTATTTCAAAGAAGCAGATGGATACCGTTACTTCATATATAGATAACACAAGTGATTCAAAGATTGCATTCCAGGGTACCGCGCCAACTGGCCCAGGCTTCTGGGTACCACCAACTGTGTTGATGCCAAAAGATACAAAAGCAAAGTCTTGGCAAGAAGAAATTTTCGGACCAGTTGTTGCGGTGCTTCCATTCGACGATGAAGCTGATGCAATTGCAAAGGCGAATGATTCAATTTACGGATTATCTGGATCAATCTTTACTAGCAATTTAGGCCGTGCAATGCGCGTATCTCGTGCAGTTGAATCAGGAAACTTATCTGTTAATTCACATTCATCTGTTCGCTACTGGACACCATTTGGTGGTTACAAACAATCAGGTCTTGGCCGTGCACTTGGTCCAGATTCATTGGATATGTACACCGAAACAAAGAACGTTTTCTTCAATACGGAATCGTAAGAATTAACAGTAACTGCAAAGCTCAATTGCTGATTGCTAGCTAACGGCCTTCGCCTAATCGCTGCGCAATCACAATTTTCGCTTTGCAGCCAGAGATCTTGTTATCTAGAAGTTAGCTCCAAAGCACTACTAAAAGCTTCTAAAACCTCTTGCTTGCTCCAAGGTTTTGGCGCTTGGGTAATGAAGAAATCCTTAAGTGCAATATCCGCTAATTCATCTAGATCGCCAGCGGTGAATCCAAGGCTTGATAGCACAGGGAAGTTCAGCTCCTTAAGGATCTGGCGCACTTTACTAATTACACGCGAACCATCTTTGGTGCCATCTGCAGGTAGACCCATTGCATCTGCAATACGTTCCATCTTCTCTGGAACCACGCGAGCTTCACGAGTAAGAGTTTCGACAAGAACCAAGCCAATTGTTAAGCCATGTGGCACATGCTTTAGTCCACCGATTGCTTGGCCAAGTGAGTGCTCAGCAGTGCAATCAGAGATGTTCATGGTGAGTCCTGCCATCATCGAACCTGCAGCCATCGCTGCGCGAGCTTCTTTGTTGTTGCCATCTTTAAATGCAGCGGTAAGCGCTGGTGTCATCAAACGAACTGCTTCGTAACCAATCGCATCTCCAATTGGGGTTGAACACTTAGCGATGATTCCGGCAATGCCTTGTGCAAGCGCATCGATACCAGTGTTTGCAGTCATTGATGGTGGCATTGAATAAGTTAGAACTGGATCAACAAGCGCAACTTGTGCACGTAGATTTCCATTTGCAATACCAGTCTTACGGCCAGCTTCTGGATCAGAGATAACCGAACCACCTGAAACTTCAGAACCGGTACCAGCAGAAGTTGGAAGTGCGATTAAAGGGATTGTTGGTGCTGGATAGTGCGGCGCCTTTGATTGCCAATCGCGGAATGTGCAATTTAATTGTGCGCAAAGACGAGCAGCCTTTGCGGTATCGATAACTGAACCGCCACCAAGTGCGATCACAGAATCGCAACTTGCAGCTTTTAGTGCGCTGATTGCATCTTCAACCATTTGAATTGTTGGTTCGCCAGCTGGCTTTTCGAAGATAACTACATCGCTTGCGCTCTGTACTTTCTTAATTAACGCCGCAGCGGCAGGATTGAATTTTTCGATGCCTTCATCAACCATCAAGAAAGCTTTCTTTGATTCAACTTCCTTAATTACATCCGGAAGAGTTTCAGAGATGTTCTCGCCGAATCGAATCTTGACTGGTAAATGGTTATTAAATGCGCCTAAAACGTTAGTTGTCATGCGCCAAAGCGTAACGCTAGAAGGGCTTTATTTCA
>CAWULI010000102.1:0-3179 GCA_963923155.1 uncultured bacterium | reverse complement strand
AGGCAGAAGGAGCTGACGATGAACGAACCTGTACTTGATCTAGAAGAGATCAGAGCAGAACTATCTGCCATCGAAGGCTCCGAACTTCCCGAGCATGTGGCCCGCTATGAAGCGCTGCATGCCAAATTGGTAGAAGCTTTAAAGAGCATCGAAGAGATCTAGTAGAAATCCAATCTGTTATGAAGAATCGTTTGGATTCCGAATTGGTTCGGCGTGGTCTTGCCCGCTCGCGCGATAACGCCGCCGATCTAATCGAATCTAGATCAGTTTTGGTAAACGGAATCCCTGCTACCAAATCTGCTTCACAAGTTGATGCCGAAACTTCCATTGTTATTCAAGGTCAAAGAGATGATTTTGTCTCGCGTGGTGGCCATAAATTGGCGGGAGCGCTAGATGCATTTCCAGAAATTAAAGTGGAAGATAAGCGCGCCTTAGATGCCGGTGCATCAACTGGTGGATTTACCGATGTTTTACTTCGTCGCGGTGCAACCGAAGTGGTTGCAGTAGATGTTGGTTACGGACAATTGGCCTGGGAACTTCGCCAAGATTCGCGCGTAAAAGTTTTAGATCGCACCAATATCCGCCATCTAACTGGCGAACAAGTAGGCGCACCTGTCGATTTAATCGTTGCAGATTTATCGTTCATCTCTTTAACCCTAGTTTTACCTGCATTAGCCGCTGTATCAAAACCTGATGCTGATTACTTATTGATGGTCAAACCACAATTCGAAGTTGGTCGCGAACAACTAGGTGCTGGTGGCGTGGTGCGCGATCCTGCGCTTCGGAAATCTGCTGTACTAGAAGTTGCGCAGAGCGCATTCGATGTTGGTCTCGGGACTCTAGGGGTGGTGGCCTCTGTTTTGCCTGGTCCTGCTGGCAATGTGGAATATTTCCTATGGTTACGTCGTGGCGCGGGCGAAATTAACGAAACTGAATTAGATAAAGCGATCGCGATTGGACCCCAATGAGCGCTAAACGTAACGCAATATTCGTTGTTAATCGCACTCGCCAAGAGGCCATTGATGCCGAAACTAAATTGAAATCCCTACTTACAGATTTCACTTTCGGCGATGAATCGAATGCCGAGATTGTTATTGTTTTAGGTGGCGATGGCACTATCTTGCGCGGTGCGGTGGTAGCTCGCCGTCTCGATGTCCCACTATTAGGTATCAACTTGGGGCGAGTTGGCTTTATGGCTGAAGTCGAAAGGAACACTTTCGAAGAAATTGCTAAGGCGATTCGCGATAAGAGCTATGTAATCGATCCACGTTTGATTCTTGAATATGAAATACAGCGTGGGGATCAGCGTTCTCATAAAGGCTGGGCGCTCAATGAAGTCACCATCGAATGCGAAAAGGGCACCATGATCGAGCTCTTGTTGCAGATCGATGGTCGTCCAATAAGCAGTTGGTGGGCCGATGGTTTGATTGTTGCAACCCCAACAGGTTCGACCGCGTACGCATTCTCGGTTGGCGGTCCGATTGTTTGGCCGCAAACAGATGCGTTGGTAGTCACACCGATTGCGGCTCATGCTCTCTTTACCCGTCCACTAGTGATTCCACCATCTTCCGAGATTGCTATCGATATCTTGTCCGAGGATGGAGTTGTAAAGGCCGATGCCCTTCGTTTCGAAGGTTTACTAGTTGGTGACCGTGTAATCGTTAATCGCTCTGCGCAACAAATAAAACTGGCCCACGTGCGAGAGAGCAACTTCAGCGATCGCTTAGTTGCGAAATTTAAACTTCCAATCGAAGGCTGGCGCGGTGAGTGAACGTCCAAAACTTTCTGAGGTCAGCATCTCGGGTATTGGAGTTATTGAAAAATCTAGTTTGGAATTCGGTCCTGGTTTAACGGTTATTACCGGTGAAACCGGAGCCGGTAAGACCATGGTTTTGACCGCGCTAAATTTAGTTTTAGGCGGCAAGGCCGATGCCTCACTTGTAAGACATGGACAAGAACGCGCCATCGCCAATGCCACATTCCAGATTCCTAAGAGTTTTGCGGAACGCTATGAAGAACGCGGAATTCTCTCGGAAAGTGGCGAGTTGATTCTGACACGTACTGTCAACAAAGACGGCAAATCAAAAGCGGTAGCAAGTGGAGTTGCTGCTAGTGCTGCTTCATTACAAGAGATCAGCGAAGAGTTAGTGATGGTTCACGGACAGGCCGCAAGCCAGACTTTGACTAAGAGTGCAAAGCATTTGGAACTTCTAGATCTATTCGCACAACACGAAGATTTAATCACCAAATACCAAGCCAAGTTTCATGAGGCAAATGAAATGGCAAAGCGCCTAAAGGCGATGCGCTCTGCCGGCAGAGAGCGTCAAAAAGAGTTGGCCGAACTTAAAGAATTTGCTGCGGCATTTAAAAAGCTAAAACCTAAAGCTGGTGAACTTCAAGAGGTTAATGATGAGATCAGTCGATTATCTTCAATAGAGGGTTTAACGAATTCCGCGGGTAGCGCTAGTTCGATCCTAAATGATGAAGAGAACGGCGTGCTTACCCAATTAGGCAGCGCAAGAAAAGCTCTCGAAAAAGCTGCTACTTTGGATGGTTCATTGGCAAATCTTTCAGATCAATTAAGTGATGCCTTTTTCGAAATTCAAGATATCGCAGCCAATCTCTCTGGGTATCTAGCAGATTTATCGGCTGATCCTAATCGACTAGATACTTTGCAAAGTCGAAAATCCGAGCTCAATTCATTTGTCAAACGATTCTCAAAATCCCTTAGCTCTGATGTCAATGTTGCTTTGCATGAATTGATTGAAAAGGGAGTGAACATTGATAATGAACTGGCCGATCTAGAAGGCGGTGATGATCGAATTGCCGAATTAGAGCTCGAACTCAAGAAACTTGAAGCTGCTGCGGTAACACTTGCAACGGAGCTCTCCGATTCACGCACTGCTAGTGCCCGAAAATTGTCAAAGCGCGCTTCCGAAGAGGTACATGCTTTATCAATGCCAAACACTCAGTTAGTGGTGGAGGTAATACGCGGTACAGATTTCGAAAATCTAACTCAGACCGGTTTTGATGAAATTAATTTCTTCTTGCAAACTCATAAGGATGCTCCATTAGTTTCGATTGCAAAGGGTGCATCTGGTGGCGAACTATCACGCGTGGCATTAGCAATAGAAGTCGTGATTGCGGCAAACGAGAACATTGGCACATATATCTTCGAT
>CAWULI010000101.1:0-3182 GCA_963923155.1 uncultured bacterium | reverse complement strand
ACCGCCACCACCATTTCGAAACGAATTACGTAACGAGGTGATGCTATTTGCCGCATTTGATACTGACTGTTTACTTTGATACCAAGCACCAGCAGATGCCGAAGTTACAATTAAAAATAAAATCAAGGCAAATCTGGTGAACTTGTTTGTCCACTTATAGCTACCTTTGTTAAGCATTTCTTCCAAACGGTCATCTTGACCCGAAGCAAAGATATCAAACTCGTTTTGACTTTCATTTTTTGATGAATTGCTAATTGGATTACTCATGACGTAACGCCTCTATTGGTCGTAGTGATGCTGCTCTTGATGCTGGATAACCGCCGAAGAAGAGTCCGATTAGGACTGAAACTCCGAAAGCTAAAAATACTGAAGCTGGGATTATGGCCGGCTGTACTCCTACAATCTTGAAATGTGAACCAATAAATCCACCCACAACTCCAATTAGGCCGCCAACTAAGCTCAAAATTGTGGCTTCTACTAAGAATTGAAACATGATTGCACGCTTCGGTGCGCCAATTGCCTTTCGAATTCCTATCTCACGGGTACGTTCAACCACCGTAACTAACATGATATTTGTTATGCCAATTCCTCCAACTAATAGGGAAATTGCTGCCACCATTCCAAGTAGCACGGTGAAGACTTTGTTGTTGCTGGAGGTAGTTGTTAAGAGTTGGGCTTGATTCAAAGTCCGATAATCTCGGTTATTTACATTCTTAACCTTGTGCCGCGCATCCAAAATGGTATTTATCTCATTTTGGGCATCTGTTTGAACGGCTGCGCTCTTTGCTTGCACGACTATCGAATTCAAGTTGTTATAGCCAGTCAGCCCACGTTGAATGGTCGTTAATGGCGCCACCACCAATGAATCTCCGTCTTGAAACCCCGAAGAACCCTTAGTTGCAGTGACCCCGATAACTGTCAGTGTCAGTGATCCACATTTGATCTGCTTATTCAAAGGATTTTCACCGTTAAATAAATCTGTGACAACTGTTTTCCCAATTACTGCGACTTTTCTACCTTCAGTGACATCGTCGTTACTGAAATAAGTACCAGTTGCAATAGGGGTATTTGAGGCCTCAAACCATGATGGCCAAGTTCCGTAAAAAGTTCCAGGTGTCGAAGTATTTCCAGAATAAGAACAAGTTGAATTAGTAGAAGAGATTGGTGCGGCTTGCTTAATATGAGGCGCTTTTGAAGAATTTGATAGCGCAACTGCATCTCCAACAGTCAAGGGTTGTGAAGAGGTGGCAAGTGCAGCATTTCTTCGATTAAATCCAAAACCACCGCGATTAGATTGAATTGTGATGGTATTTGTACCTAATCTTTCGATACCAGCTTGTACCGCTTTCGAAGATCCATTACCGACTGCCAAAAGAATGATTACGGAACTTACACCGATGGCTATTCCCAGAGTTGTCAGCGAAGTTCGAAGTTTGTTGCTATTCAAACCACGAAGAGCGAAGCGAATAATCTCAGTGATGCTCATGCTGCACTTCCGGAATTAATCTCATCCGAGATAATCTTTCCATCTCGCATGCGCACTACACGTTTTGCTCTTTTTGCAACTTCATCTTCGTGCGTAATTACAACCACGGTGCGTCCAGCCTGATTTATCTGATCAAATAAATTCAAAAGATCTTGCGTACTCTTGGAATCAAGTGCACCTGTCGGCTCGTCAGCCAGAAGAAGCGAAGGTCGTGTGACCAAAGCTCTGGCCACCGCTACTCGTTGTTGCTGTCCTCCAGATAGTTCGGTTGGTTCATGGGCGATGCGATCAGATAAACCGACTATTTCTAAGGCCTTTAAAGCACGCTCACGACGCTCCTTGCTCTTAATTCCCTGGTAGGCCAATGGGAGTTCTACGTTTGCAATCGCGGTCGTACGAGGTATCAGATTGAAAGATTGAAAAATAAATCCAATCTTTATGCCCCTTACGATCGAAAGCGCGTCCTCATTTAACTTTCCAATCTCTATTCCATCTAACAAATACTCACCGCTGGTCATCGAATCTAATGCACCCATCATGTTCATCAAGGTTGATTTTCCACTGCCGGATGGACCCATGATTGCAACGTACTCTCCCGGATTAATATTGAGATTTACGCCCGCGAGAGCGTAAATCGCAGCATCACCCTCACCGTAACGTTTTACGGCATTTCTAATTTCAATAACTGGTTGCATTAGCCGCGACCTCCACCGCCGCCGCCTCCAAAGCCACCATTACCTAAACCGCCGGTTCCTGTAATGGAACCAAAACCTTGAGGAACTCCACCATTCGGGAATCCATTTGCTGAAGTAGTAGAACGATTGGTAGTTGCGATTGCAACTTTATCGCCCTCTTTCAACCCTGATTGGATCTCGTCAGTGCTATCACCTTGCAAGCCAACTACTACAGGAGTTCTGGTTCTGACTTCCTTTCCTTTTGAATCCGTAGTGATTAGATTTACAAAAGAATTGCCACCTCTAATTGTCACGGCTTGAGCAGATACTTGAAGTACATTCAATGCCTCACCAACAATCACCGTCGCCGCTGACGTCATGCCTACTTTTAGACCCGAAACCGGATTGTCGATAGACATAACCGCGCCATATGTGGTTGCACCGCCGCTCGTTGTCGGTAATTGATCAACTTGAATTACCTTCCCGGTTGCACTGGCATTAGGTAGCGCATCAAATGTGAAAGTTGCGTTTTGACCAACTTTTACCTTTGCCGCGTCAGCTTCAGAGAATGAGGAGTAGATCCTCATTGAAGTCGTATTTGTCAAAACAATAAAACCAGATGCTGAAGTTGTGTTAGTTGCCGCAGTGGTATTCGTGGAAACATTTCCGCCGACACTGGTGGCAATAGAGGCAATGTCCCCGGCCACCGGAGCTTTAATTGAAGCGCTATCTAAATTACGAATTGCGATATCGTAATTAGTTTGTGCAATCTGCAATTGAGCCTGGGCCAGAGTCACCGAACCATTCACGTTCTGCGAATTCTGTTGTTGCGTCAAATTATTCTGAGCCGTGGTTACAGCAGCGCTCAAAGAATCTAAAGATTGCTGATCTTTCTTCAAATTGGCTTGCTGCGTCTTAACCGCGTTGTCATAGCTAACTTGAAGTCCAGCCAAATTTTGTGCATCTTTCTGAAGGTTCAGAGTCTGGCTAGCCACTGCACTGTTGAAGGAATTTGTCGAACT
>CAWULI010000100.1:0-3232 GCA_963923155.1 uncultured bacterium | reverse complement strand
CCTGCGCCAACGACGCCAACCTTGGAGACTTTGCGAGCCAAGTTTGCTTTTGGTGCGCCGGCAACTTTCTTGCGGCTCTTTTGAATCAAATTAAAGGCATAAATTGAGGCGCGGAATTCATCGCCCATCATCAACTCGACCATCCGGTCGACCTCTTTGGCAAGTCCTTGTTCGATGGTGTTGGTCTTGGCATCAGCGATTAATTCCAGAGCAAACTCGGCGTTCTTAACTTTGGCGCCGTTATATTTCTTATTGATCGCAGCGCGACCCGCAGCAAGTGCGCTATCCCAATCAGCATCATTGCTATGGTCTTTGCGTTCGAACTTCTTCTTGCCAGTAATCACATCGGCGGCAAATTGCACACTACGCTCGAGGAAATCAACTGGCGCGTAAAGTTCATCAACCATCCCGAGTTCTAGCGCTTCTTTGGCCTTTAACATGGTGTTGTTATTAAGCGCATTCTGCAAAATAACTTTCACAGCATTAGTTGGGCCAACCATCTTTGGCAGAATCGTGACGCCAGACCATCCCGGAACAAGTCCGATGAAGACTTCGGGAAGTGCGATGAAAGCGGTTGCAGCAACGGTGCGGTATTGGCAGGAGAGCGCTAATTCGGTTCCACCACCAAGAGCCAAGCCATTTACAAAACAAAAAGTTGGGATCTTCGAGTTGCGTAACTTGGCATATGCATCGTGACCGAACTTGATAATGGTCTTGGCATCGTCGGCATTAGTTAGCGCGGTGATACCTGATAGATCTGCGCCTGCGGCCAAGATAAATGGCTTACCAGTGATTGCAATTCCGGCAGGGTTCATTGCAATTGCTTGATCGATTGCCGCATTGATATTGCGCATCGATTGCGGACCTAAGGTGGTTGGACGAGTATGGTCCATACCGTTATCAATAGTGATTAGCGCCAACTTACCGTTAGCGCCAAAGGCAGTTAGATCGACTTCGCGAATCAGCGCGTTGGTTACGACCTCATCCGGATATACAACGTCAGCCATTATTTATTTCCTCCGTTGTAATTGACGTTTTCCCATATGACGGTACCGCCCATACCAAGGCCGATACACATAGTTGTGATGCCGTAACGAATCTCTGGGTGCTCTTCGAAGGTGCGGGCCAAGTTGATCATCAAACGGATACCGCTTGAAGCAAGTGGGTGGCCAACTGCGATCGCGCCACCAACTGGATTGACGCGTGGATCATCTTCTGCGATTCCAAAGTGATCAAGGAATGCTAGAACTTGAACTGCGAAAGCTTCGTTAATTTCGAATGCGCCGATATCTTCAATCTTTAAGTTAGCGTTCTTTAGCGCCTTAATTGTTGAAGGAACTGGGCCGTATCCCATGATCTCTGGCTCTACGCCAGCAAAGGCAAAAGTAACCAATCGCATTTTTGGTTTTAAGCCAAGTGCTTTCGCTGCATCTTCATCTGCAAGTAGCGCGGCGGTTGCGCCATCATTTAAGCCAGATGAATTACCGGCAGTTACGCGACCGGCTGGACGAAATGGAGTCTTGAGATCCTTAAGTGCTTCCATAGTCGTACTTGGACGTGGTGGTTCATCGACAGTTGCGATGGTCCAACCAAGTTCTGGTGTGCGCGCTGCAGTTGGGATCAAATCTTTTTGAATGCGACCTGATGCATAACCAGCCGCGGTTTTTTGTTGAGAACCAACTGCGTATTTATCCGAACGCTCTTTGGTGATCGCAGGGAACTTATCGTGTAAACGCTCTGCGGTTGCGCCCATTGCGAGCGCATCTTGTTCGACCATACGCTCTGCTAAGAATCTTGGATTGGGATCCATCAACTGTCCCATCGGATGATTTCCCATATGTTCGACGCCACCAGCGACCGCAAATTTAACTGCGCCCATATTGATGGCACCGGCCAAAGTGGTTACCGAAGTCATCGCACCAGCGCACCAACGATCAACTGAGTAACCCGGAACAGTGTTAGGTAATCCGGCTAGAAGCGAAGCGCTTCGACCGATATTCATTCCTTGATCACCGGTCTGAGTTGCAGCGGCGATCGCGACATCATCGATGTCGGCGGGGTTTAGCTGCGGGTTACGTTCTAGCAGTCCGCGAATTGCGCGAACTACGAGATCATCGGCGCGGGTTCCGTTATATAAAGAACCGGCTTTTCCAAAGGGGGTGCGGACTGCATCAATTAGGACTACGGACATACCGGCAAGGTTACTCGCCGGTAATCTATTTAGCCAATGAAATTTTATCTTTTAATTCAGATGGCGCGACCGGCTTTGGCTTAGATAGATAAGTCGGAAGGACCAAAGCTATGTAAAGCAGCGCGGTGATCTTGTTGGCGCTACCGCCGAAGAAGAGGCCTACCTCTTCTAGTTCATGAAGCGAATAGGCAAAGACATTTGCCGCGACCAAGATCAAGGCCACGCCTGAGAATTTAAAGAATTTCGAAAGGTTAAAACGGAGCGAACCTTTATAAACGCTATAACCAAGCGCTACCGCCACGAAGATACCAAGTAACAGCCCGATAGTAGATTGCAATGGATTGCTACCTTTGAAATTTGCATATAAGAAGAGCGAAGTTTCTAGGCCCTCGCGAACCACTGCAGTAAATGCCGCGAGCGATAACGCTCCTGCGCTAATGGCGGCTGAGGCTTTCTGCTCGAGCTCTAATTTCATGAATCGCGCAGTCTTCTTCATCCAGAAGATCATCCAAGTTACTAACGCGACTGCGGTTAGACCTGCAAATCCCACGAAATATTTCTCGCCGCTATCGGACAAGGTAGCGCTGGTGAAACTTAAGATGGCGCCAAATGCTAGAGCGGCGCTAATTGCGGTGGCTACGCCAAACCAGAGGCTCTTAAGCATGTGGCGGCGGCCGGTCTTATTTAGATACGCCACCAAGATGCCCACGATTAACGCGGCTTCGAAGCCCTCTCGAAGGGCGATCACGAAGGTATCGAGCACGGGATAAACATTAAGCCTTGATCTGGAATTACGCAACTTTTTCGTTGCGTAATTCGTCACTCTGTCGTGGCTTCGCCTTCGGGTTCAGGGCTAGCAAGCGGTTCGCGCTCGCGAAGGGCAGCGGCAAGTAGCGGGGCGACCTGTTCGATCTGCCACTGGCGCGCGCCGAGTTTCGTAAGTTTCTCTTCGACGATTGATTGCTCAGCTTTGGTTTGGTCCCAACAAATGCGTCGCACATATTCAGGGGTAATCAGATTCTCGGCCGGGATATTTAATTC
>CAWULI010000099.1:0-3256 GCA_963923155.1 uncultured bacterium | reverse complement strand
ATATTAGAATTACCGATAACGGGATGTAGCGCAGTTTGGTAGCGCACTAGGCTGGGGGTCTAGGGGCCGCGGGTTCAAATCCCGCCATCCCGACTGGAGGGCTAATTGGATCGCAAATTGGATCGCAAAGTGCTTCTGGTTGGTATTGATGGATTGATCCTAAATCGCGCTTTGACTTCTGAACGTGCGCCAACTTTAAAAAACTTAAGTGAAAATGGGTTCTTTGTCGAAACTGTGGTTGATCTCCCCACAATTTCTGGGCCAAGTTGGAGCACGCTTTTAACTGGAAAACGCCTCGATGTTCATAAAGTAATTGATAATTATTTCATTGATCACAACCTTGCTGCAGCGCCAGATTTTTTGACTCAAGCGCTAGATCTCGATGAATCTTTAATCACTTATGCCGCTGCAGGCTGGCCACCTTTGATTGACCCCGAAGATGTAGGTCCAGTTATTGCAAAAGGCAAACACCTTCGATTTCACCGTGATGGCGAGACTAATGGATATATAAAGGTAGATAAAGAAGTCCATGATCATGCGTTAGAAACTTTGCGCGAGGTAGGGCCTGATCTATCTTTCGTCTATTTCTGCGGGATTGATGAGGCTGGCCATAAACATGGTGCCTTGAGTGCCGAGTATTTTGAAGCAATCGAAAGAATTGATGGCTATGTTGCTCAACTTCATGATGCTCTAGAAAGTAGGGCAACTTCAAACGCTGAGCAATGGCTAATCATTCTCGTGACAGATCACGGTCACCGCGATGAAGGCGGGCATGGTGGTGATTCACCACAAGAACGCGCCTCCTTTATCATCGCGTACGGTATTGGCAGAGCGCATCCGAATTGGTCACAAACCATGAAACCTCATGAATTAACGCCTATGGTTTTAAACGAGATATTTAAATCTAAAGTTTACTAATTTGCTCGTAAAAATAAGGTGAACCAAAATCACGTTGGACATCCTGATATTTGAGCATGCCCCATTCCCAAAAATCAAAGTCGATCTCGGAGATCGAGTTTTGTATTGATGCCCACAAAGTCCAACCATATTTAGCCAAAGTTGAGAATAACCAGGCACGAGCAAACTTATCCGGGCGATCCAAGCCATAATATCCACGAATTAAATCGTGTAGCACCTCTATATCCTGGCCTGACTCTGACCAAATATTTCCCAATTCGAAACAAGGGTCGTTATTACCTGAATATTCGTAGTCAATCAGCCAAATCTTCTCGCCATCGTCAATGAAGTTGGCTGGGAGTAGATCGTTATTGCATGGCACCTTTCCCGTATCAGTAGCCTTCAGAGCACTTTTAAGATCGCTCTTTGCCTTTTCGTAATCTAAATAACCTTCTGGTAAACGGAATCCGCGCTCAGTGACTAAATTTAAATATCTCTGCTGAATCTCAAACATGTCAAAATCGAGCTTGAATTTCGAAGCTGAATGCAATTTCCTGACACTCTCAGCAATTCTTGTGGCATTCACCGCTATATCCACGCCCTCTAATGTCCTGCCATTTATGTAACCAATTACTAACAAGCCAGATTCTGGAACATAGTCATAAACCGGCGCTCCAATCTCTGCATCAGATGCAAATTTCGAATTAATGAATTCATTATTGCGATCAATTGCCAAGAGCCCAGATTCATTACTTGAGATCCGAGCTACGAAATCGCCTGCTTCAGTCTCAACTTTTATATTCTTATTGGTCAAACCCCCAGATAATTCGATCAAATTACTGCGATTTGCGAGAAATTTGGATTGATCCAAGATGCGCCCAAATTGATTCTCTAGTTCAACTGCTGACAGCGCCATTAACGGATGATACATTTTCGATGTGTCCGACCAACAGGTACCCAGCCGAGCACGAATCGTAATTATCGGAGGCGGAGTCGGCGGAACCTCGGTTGCTTATCACTTAGCCCAACTTGGTCAGACCGATGTAGTTTTGGTGGATCGAAATGACTTAACTAGTGGTTCTACTTTCCACTCAGCTGGAATGGTTGGCCAATTACGGGCCGATCCCACTTTGACCAAAATGAATATGCATTCTGCCAGCCTTTACAGAGAATTGCAGAAGAGCGAAACTCCCCCATCTTGGATCGAATGTGGCAGTATCAAGATCGCCTCTTCTCCTGAACGTATGCAGGAAATTCGTCGCCAAATTGGATGGGCTAAGACCTTTGGATTGGATTTGCATGAAATCTCGATCAATGAAGTAAAAGAGCGTTTTCCATTAATTAATTTGGATGGCGTGGTCGGAGCTTGCTTTATGACAACTGATGGACAAGTTGATCCATCACAACTTGCGCTATCTATGGCTGCTGGTGCTCGTAAAGCAGGCATTCAGATTCATACCTTCACCCGTGTGCTTTCTATAAAGACTAAAGATGGACGAGTGACATCTGTCGTAACAGATAAAGGCGAGATCGAATGCGAGATCGTGGTCAATTGTGGCGGAATCTATGCCGCAGAGATCGGAAGATTGGTAGATGTTCGCATTCCAATTGTCCCAATGAGCCATCAATATCTAATCACCGAAAATTTCTTAGATCCGTCCGCACCTGTCATGGCATCTTTAAGGGATCCCGATAACTTGATCTACTTCCGACAAGAAGTCCAAGGGCTATTAATGGGTGGATACGAACGAACTTCAAAGCCATGGAAAACCAGTCGCGAATCGCTTGATGAAATTCCACAGAATTTCAACAACATGCTCTTGCCAGAGGATTGGGATCGATTCGAAGAGATTGCCACTAATTCGCAGATGCGTGTACCAAAGATGGCAGAGGTAGGTATCAAGAGTTTCATCAATGGCCCAGAAGCATTCACTCCTGATAATGAATTCTGTTTAGGCGAGACCGAGGTTGGAGGTTTCTATGTTGCCGCCGGTTATTGCGCCCACGGAATTGCTGGAGCAGGTGGCATAGGTAAGGTCATGGCCGAGTGGATCGTAGGCAATGAACCGCCGATGGATCTTTGGCACATGGATATCAGACGCTTTGGACCTGCTTATAAATCCCCTGCATTTACTTTGGATCGAATTCAAGAGAATTACGAGCAGTATTACGACATCCATTATCCTCAAGAAGAGCGCCAAACTTGTCGGCCATTTAATGTTTCTCCAGTTTATGAATGGCACAAAGCCAATGGCGCTAGCTTTGGCGAGAAAGCAAGTTGGGAAAGAGTAAATTTCTACAAAAATCATCAAGGTAACGAATCCACACGCCCATTTGGTTGGGCGGGAAAGAATTGGTC
>CAWULI010000098.1:0-3258 GCA_963923155.1 uncultured bacterium | reverse complement strand
CTTCCGGGAAAGGGAAGAAATATGGCCATAGTAAAAATAATCACCATAGTTATGATGATAATTGCATTCCCAACCGATATCTGAAAGTTACCAAGACCAAAATAATGTGCAGGATGATTTAAGTTAATTAGTGCATTTAAAAATCTCATAATGTCTCCGTATAGATTTTAAGTTTGCTTTCAATTAAGTATTTTGCAACTTAAATCTCAACAATCTTCCAACAATACGAGTGCTATCACTCAAATTAAATTGAACAATTAAACTTAATTAGAGGCGCTTTCCAAGGTGCTTTTGACCACTGCATCTACCTGATCCCACATCGGGGCATGACCGGATTTTGGTAAAACTAACCACTTAGCATGATTTGGTACTAACGATCGTTCTTGGCAATTCTCAACTGGCAATGTGTAATCGCTATCTCCGAAGATAATTGTTACCGGTATTTTTTCGTTGATTGGGCTATCAAAACGATTCCCTAAAAATGCATCCCAAAGAGTGTAATAACCTGAAGCAGATCCCATAGCAATTGCTGCCTTGGCACATGTCTCTGGGGTGAACTTCTCCCATTGCGGACTTACATATTGAAATCCAACTTTGCGCATCCATCTGATTCTTGAGATTGGTTTGGCAGCTAGATATGTTGCGCGCGCAATGTAGCGACTGACTGCAAGTTGAGGGATTCGCTTCTTTGAAGGAACTAACCACAAACCTGCCGGTGCGACTGCGGTTACTGAACGTACTGTTTCTGGGAATTTAGCGGCCATTTCAAGGCATATCCAACCGCCTAAAGAGTTTCCAATTAAATGAAAATTATCGATTCCGTGCTTTGCTAAATCTTGTTTGATCAATTCTGCTAGAAACTTTGGATTCATATCTAATGTAGCCCGCATCTCAGCATCACCATGTCCAGGAAGATCCAAAGTGATAAATTCGGTTGCTTCCTGAAGTCGTGGGCGAACTAAATCCCATGCACTGCTTGCGGAGCCAAGTCCATGAATTGCTACTAACTTATTAGAGCCGCTTCCGTACCTTTTAATATTTAATTGGTTCTGCATATTTGACTAGATAATTCCCTTACTTAATCCATCAAGAATTCTACCTGATTCTTTTTTCACTTTAGCCAGATCCTTCAGTCTCTTTAATCCATTTAATTGTTGGAACATTCGATGGTTTCTGGCAAATCGTTCTTGGTTTTCAGATAAGAAATTCCAGTACAGATTGGTGAATGGGCAAGCATTTTCACCAGTTCGTGACTTTGGATCGTATGCGCAACCTTTGCAGTAATTGCTCATCTTTGAAATATATGAACCACCTGAAATGTAAGGTTTGGTCATCATCTGACCACCATCAGAGTGCATACCCATCCCAATTACATTTGGCACCATCACCCAATCCGCTGCATCGATGAAAACCTCACGCATCCAGTCAAGGAATTCTTGTGGTTTGACCCCTGCAAGTAGGGCGATGTTGCTTAGAACCATCAATCTTGGGATGTGATGAACCCATGCTCGCGATTGAATGTCTTTGATCTGCGTAGAAACACATGCCATTTTGGTTTTGGCTGGATCGGTAAAGAGCGGAAGCAGCGGTCGCTTCAATTCAAGGTGATTCTCTTCGCGATAATTCTG
The DNA here is from genome assembly GCA_963923155.1 of uncultured bacterium. Taxonomy (GTDB): domain Bacteria; phylum Actinomycetota; class Actinomycetes; order Nanopelagicales; family Nanopelagicaceae; genus ZLKRG08. Next base: position 1,630 of record CAWULI010000098.1, on the reverse strand, counting down.
ACCAAAGTACCAATAAACACCGTTTATATATTCGCGCCAACCAATTACTTGGCGGATGAAACCTTCACAAGATGCCAGCGGAATATCGCCTTTTTGGTAACGCTTACGCACCGCAGCGATGATTTCGTCTGCATGTATCAAACCAATATTTAAATAAGGGCTCAAAAGCGAATGGTGTAACGCCCAATTCTCGGTGGTCATCGCATCTTCATATGGTCCAAAATCGGCGAAGTGTTCATCAAGAAAGTAATTCAATTGTTCTAACGCTGCTGCTTTAGTAGTGCCCCAAGTGCCATCAGGTAGCTCGCCCCATAATTTTAAATCCGAATTCTTGATTTCTGCCAACACCTCTTTATCTAGTTGATCCAGCTCGTGCACTAGATATGCAGGGTATTGGTAATTCTTTGGTGGCGGCAGTCGATTCTCTTTATCGAAATTCCAGGCACCACCAGTCGGTTTATCGCCATCCATTAGTAGATCGAATTTTTTTCGTTGATTTCGATAGAAATTCTCCATTAGCAAGCTCTTCTGATTTTTAGCCCAATGGTTAAATTCATCTCGAGTAGTCAAAAAGTGATCATTTGGTATGAATTCAACCAAATCTGATAACTCTTGGGACATCCGATAAGAATTAGGAGTTGCCGCAATTACCTTTGTGATCTGATCTGATTTCATAACAGATTTGATACCAGCCCTAGTACTCTCCGCTTTCAAGTAAGCAACCTTGAATCCAGCTGCAGTTAATTCATGAGCAAAATGTCGAGCTGCCGAGATCATGAACCAGAGTCTTTGAATATGCCAAGTGCGACTTCTTAACATCCGCTGGCTCTCGACAAAGATAATCAAATCATTTTTAGAATTAGCATCTGCAAGCGCACCATATTCGCGGTGTAGTTGATCGAATGGAACGAAGATGGCCCGCTTCATAGCGTTATCTTCTCAGTAATTACTTCAAAGTAAGATACCACCGTGTTCAACGGCGGAAATTACGACCTCTTCTTACAGAGCCTAAGTGGCTTCCTGATTATCGCCTTGATTTTCGTGCCTTTTTTACGATGGGCTTTTACCTCAAAGAGCGATCGCGAACTTCGCCAAAAGAAGCGGGAATTAAAGCGCGATTTGCGAAAACTGCGCCGCAAATAAAGTAGTAAATAAAACCGGGTATAAGCAATAGAATTCGGGTTATGTCAACGCAAGAATTTCCACACGAACAATTTGATGATCTACTTGCCGCCAATGCTGAGTATCAAAAGGGCTTCAAATATTCAGAATTAACGGGTGTTGCAAAGCAAGGGTTGGCAATCGTTACCTGCATGGATTCCAGAATCAATCCGCTCTCGGTAGTCGGAATGCGAAGCGGAGATGCCAAGATCCTACGTAACGCGGGAGCTCGTGTAACTGAAGACGTGCTGCGAACCCTGGTCCTTGCTACTTATCTGCTTGGCGTGAAACGTATTTTAGTAATGCCCCATACTGATTGCCGAATGGCAAAATCGGAAGAGGATCAGATTCACGAAACCATCAAGCAGGAATATGGAGTAGATACTCGTTCCTTGGAATTTCGTACCGTTTCTGACCAAACTAAAGCGCTCAAAGTCGACGTGCAAAGAATTCGCTCCTATCCATTGCT
>CAWULI010000097.1:0-3536 GCA_963923155.1 uncultured bacterium | reverse complement strand
GTTCATATCAAAGTTATGCCAAGCAAGTAGTTGTAAATGCCAAAGCGCTCGCTTCAGCTTTGGTTTCAGAGGGAATGCGTGCAATCTCTGGTGGCACAGAGACCCATTTGGCTTTGATTGATGTTACGGCTGTAGGAGTGACCGGAAAAGTTGCAGACGAACGTTGTGGCGCATCCGGAATCACTTTAAATAAGAACTCGATTCCATTTGATCCAAACCCACCTGCAGTAACTAGCGGAATTCGCGTTGGTACCCCAGCTGTAACTACGCAAGGAATGGGCGTAGATCAGATGCAGGTAATCGCCAATTTGATTACTCGCGCTATCAAGAGCGACGATTCAAACGAACATGCCAAGATCAAATCCGAAGTTCAATCACTTGTAACGAAATATCCGATCTACGCTTAATCTTTAATGCGCGAATACCTATTAACAATGCTGCTAAGCGCGGCTATCTGTTATTTGGTAACGCCATACGTCGAACATTTCGCGCTCCAATTTGGAGCGATCGCACGAGTTCGTAATCGCGATATGCATACCGAGACCACGCCGCGTTGGGGTGGGGTAGCGATGTGGTTTGCCACCTCTTTTACCTTTGTGGTGGTCTCGCACTTACCTTTGGTCGGAAAATCATTTGGGCGTGAGGCGCAAGGAATCTTCTTGGCTTCCACTTTCGTAGTTTTACTTGGCATGATCGATGATCGATATGAATTGGATGCGCTTACAAAATTAGCAGGACAAGCACTTGCTGCGGGAATCTTGTTGAGCTTTGGTGTGCAATTACTCTGGTTACCGATCAATGGTCTGATTACTTTGCCACCATCAATCGGACAATTCTTGACCGTTTTAGTAATCATGGTCGCGATCAACGCGGTTAATTTCATCGATGGTTTAGATGGCTTAGCCAGCGGCGTAGTTGCAATCGCCGCCAGCGCTTTTTTCATTTTCGCCTATGTATTAGCAATTGTTTATGGCTTTAATCGCGCCGGTGCACCATCGACCATTTCGGCAGTATTAATCGGTGCTTGCGTGGGCTTTCTGCCACACAATGCCCATCCCGCCAAGATCTTCATGGGCGATTCAGGATCAATGTTTCTCGGGCTAATGCTTGGCGCATCTGCGATTACCTTGACCGGACAATTCGATCCAAACGCAATCTCCTCTGAAGCTTCAGGGCCTACATTTTTGCCCTTACTTTTGCCTTTTGCAGTGCTTGCGATTCCTTTGGCTGATTTTGGAATGGCAGTGGTGCGCAGAGTGCGCGCGGGTCGCTCTCCGTTTGCACCAGATAGCGAACATCTTCATCATAAATTATTTAAAGCTGGTAATTCACAATTGCGCACTGCAATCATCATGTACTTGTGGACTGCCGCAATCGCATTCCCAGTAACGGTTTGGGCTTTTGCTCCGCTCTGGATCGCATTAATTGTGGGTGCTGTTTTTGGAGGAACTTCGATCTTATTGATGAAGAAGAAGCGAGACCACGTTGGATCAGAAATCTAGTAGAGCTATGTTGAATGGTGCATTAGCGCCATCATTAATCGTTGGTATTTTTTCATTATTAATCTGGACTTGGGCAAAAGGTCGACCAGGCCTTTATGGATCAATCATTGCGCAAGGTCTGGTTTTAATTTTTTTCATTTTGAATATTTCAGTTTGGTATTTAACGAAGAATGCAAAACCATATTTAAGTTTGTTGGTTGCCTGGGCAATGTACTTTGCTAAATTATTGATTTTAGGAATATTTGTCTATCTTTTAGATCAGCACACTAGTAATTCGCAAGTGAGTAGGCCAGCATTTGGCGCTACTGCAATTGCGCTTACCTTTGCCTGGTTATTTGGTGAGACTCGTGCCTTTTTAAAGTTGAAATTACACCTTCCTTTACCCAAGCAGAGCGCATAGGATTGAGATTATGAAGAATGACGAGAACGCCTTCTGGTCCATTTTTGGTTATCTACTCTCTGGACTTCTTTTTTGGGGCGGTGCTGGTTGGTTACTCGATAAGTGGACTGGTAAAAGTTTCTTCATGCTTCCAGGGCTCTTGATCGGAATCGGTGTGGCCCTCTATTTGGTCTGGCTTCGATTCGGTAGGGATTAAAAATCAAAAAGTGGTGTAAATCGCTGATTTTGCCTAATCTGCCGTTTACCCCTAGATTAAGCCGCGACTTCCCCCGTCCGTAAAGCCTGCATCAATCTCATAAAAAAGGGTTCACATTGAGTTTCTTGCTAAGTGATAGCCGCCCGGGTTTCGTATCACCGGGTGCAAGCGACTTCGTTTATAAACCCATCATCAACGGTATCGAATTAACCACTAAGCCGATTCTCTTAATCTTCTTCTCGGTCTTCTTGATCTCGACTTTCTTCATTTTCTCTTCAAGACGAGCTTTAGTTGTACCTACCAAACTTCAATTTGTTGGAGAGTCGGTCTATTCGTTCGTGCGTAATGACATCGGTAAAGATGTAATTGGCCATGATTTCCAAAAATTCGTACCATTTCTCTTCTCAATTTTTACCTTCGTATTAACGAATAATCTCTTTGGCATTATCCCGCTCATCCAGTTTCCGACTATGTCGCACATTGGATTTCCGGTAGCGCTAACGCTCTTCGTGTATTTCGTCTTTCACACTGTCGCCATCAAGAAGCATGGACTCATCAAATATCTAAAAGACATGATGTTCATGCCAGGAATCCCAAAAGTCATGTACATAATTTTGGCGCCGCTAGAATTTGCAACTTACTTCTTGATTCGCCCTCTGACTTTGGCGATGCGTTTATTTGGAAATATGTTCGCTGGCCACCTGCTTTTGATCCTATTTACTTTGGGCGGCGAGTACATGCTTCATAATGTGCTGCTTCTAAAATTTATGAGCGTCTTCTCGTTTGGTTTTGCCATCGGTTTCACATTTTTCGAGTTTTTCGTTCAATGCCTACAGGCATACATATTCACCTTACTATCTGCGCTTTACATCGCAGGTGCTTTGGCGGATGAGCACTAAACAAGAGGTAAAAAAGAGAAAGATTTAGCAAAGCGACTGCTTTACTAATTAAGGAAAGGAAAGAAAGAATGATTACAGGACAGCTGGGTATCGTTGGCTTTGGCTTAGCAACCATTGGTCCAGGTATCGCAACCGGGTTGATCTTCGCGGCTTACATCAGCGGCGTTGCTCGTCAGCCAGAAGCTCGAGGCATCCTGCAGCCGTTAGCCTTCTTAGGCTTCGCGTTGGCAGAAGCTTTGGCTATCTTGGGTCTAGTTTTAGCCTTCGTTCTAAAGTAAAAACACCTGGATTTAAACTATGTTGAATCTAGCGCGTGTTTTTAAATTAGCAGAAGACAACGCACCTAACCCTGTTTTGCCGCACACCATCGAGATAATCGTTGGGCTTGTTGCATTCGCACTTCTTTATAGAGTCTTGAGTAAAGCAGTCGTACCAAGATTCGAGAAAGCATTCGAAGATCGCACCAATGCAATCGAAGGCGGAATCGCAAGAGCCGAACAGGCACAAGCAGAGGCACAAGCTGCGCTTGAAAAATACAA
>CAWULI010000096.1:0-3565 GCA_963923155.1 uncultured bacterium | reverse complement strand
GAGAATTCTATCGTCCGTGCGGAAGTGCAATTGCCACGACGATAAGGGCTACCCCGATTAGAAATGGTAGGTAGCGCTCGATTCGCCGCTCTTGGCGAAATCCGGTCAGAGTCAGCGCGCCACCTACGATCATGGATCCAGTGCGCACAAATCCGATCGCGCCAATCAAGACCCCAATGGCTGCGATTAAATTAATTACTTTATGTGGAATCATCTTGGAATCAATTTGCGGAGGCCGCATCCACCACATTCTTTACTAACATCGCACGAGTCAATGGTCCGACGCCACCTGGGTTAGGTGAGATCCAACCAGCAACTTCTGCCACATCCGGATGCACATCACCTTGGATGCCATTCTCATTACGCGATACACCAACATCAATAACTACCGAGCCAGGTTTCACCATGTCCGGAGTCAAGAAATGGCCAACTCCGATTGCTACTACGACGATATCTGCACGCAAGGTGTGATCTTTGATAGAACGTGTTGCGGTATGAACCAAATTAACAGTCGCGCTCTCGCTGCGCCCATTTAACATCAAACTTAATGGTCGACCAACCGTTAAACCACGACCAACAATTGTCACCTCGGCACCCTTTACCGGAATCTTATAATGATGAAGTAATTCGACAATTCCACGTGGAGTGCATGGAAGTGGTCCTTCAAAACTTGCAGTCAAGCGGCCCAGATTCATTGGATGTAATCCATCAGCATCTTTGGCTGGATCAATAGCTTCTAAGATAGTTTGGACATTAACTCCGTTTGGTAATGGTAGTTGCACTATGTACCCAGTGCAATCTGGATTTTGGTTCATGTCCTTAACGGCAGCAAGTACATCAGCTTGGCTGGCAGTATCAGGCAAGTCGATACGAATTGAATTGACCCCGACTTCTGCGCAATCCTTATGTTTGCCACCAACATATTGGCGCGATCCTGGATCATCGCCCACCAAAATGGTGCCTAGTCCCGGGGTAATTCCGCGAGATTTCAATTGTGTGACACGCTGGGCTAATTCAGTTTTAATCTGCTTAGCAAAAGCTTTGCCATCGAGTATTTGCGCGCTCATGTACGTGATTCTATTGGTTTGCTTTAATTTCGCTGAATCTATGCGTGAGAGAAGTGACGGGTGCCGGTGAAAAAGAGTGGGATATTCGCAGCCTTCGCCGCTGCAATCACCTCTTCATCACGAACTGAACCACCAGGTGAGACCACTGCGCTCACGCCAGCATCTATCAAGATTTGCAATCCATCGGCAAACGGGAAGAAAGCATCACTTGCACCTACTGAACCTTTCGCTCTCTCCCCAGCTCTATCTACCGCAAGTTTTGCAGAGTCGACTCGATTAACTTGGCCCATCCCAACGCCGACCGCTGCACCTTTCTTTGCAAGCAGAATTGCATTGCTCTTTACTGCTCGCACGCAGCGCCAAGCAAATTCTAGATCTGCTAGAACTTCTGAACTAACAGCATCCCCAGAAACTTGTTTCCAATTCTTCGGATTATCACCTTCGGCATCTATCAAATCTATGGTCTGTAAGAGCAAACCCCCAGAAAGTAGTCGTCCCTCAACAGGGCCATACTTCTTTAGATCGGTCTTTAGAATTCTGATATTTGGTTTCTTCTTTAATATTTCTAAGGCAGCTGGTTCGTAATCAGGTGCAACGACTACTTCGGTGAAAACTTCAGATAAAGGTTCCGCCATCGCAACGGTAATTTTGCGATTTGCTGCCACTACTCCGCCGAATGCGGATACTGGGTCACATTCGTGAGCGGCTTCGTAAGCTTTCGCAATATCAGCTCCAATCGCGATGCCACAAGGATTAGCGTGCTTGATGATTGCTACAGCTGGCTGCGAGTGATCAAAAGCAGCACGCAAGGCTGCATCTGCATCGGTGTAATTGTTGTAACTCATTTCTTTACCATGCAGTTGTGTTGCATTTACGATTCCTGGTGAATCTACTGAGTAAACAACCGCTTGTTGATGTGGATTCTCGCCGTAACGCAAGGTGCCACTTTTCTTCCAGATATGAGCCATCCAAGGATGAAAACCATCGTCATCTGCCATCCACATTGCGATATTGGCGTCATATTCTGCGGTGGTGCGGAAAACTTCTATTGCTAATTGCTTACGTTCGGCCAAGGTGAAGCCCCCACTCTCAAGGGCGTTAAGAAGCAAGTCATATTGAGTCGGATTAGAGATAACCGCAACTGAACCATGGTTCTTGGCTGCTCCACGTAACATCGATGGACCGCCGATATCTATCTGTTCGATGCACTCTGCGTAATCAGCGCCTGATGCAATAGTTGCAGCAAATGGGTAGAGATTAATGATCACCAAATCAAATGGTTGGATATCTAATTCTTCGATGGTTTGCAGGTGCTCCGGATTGTTCTGATCAGCCAATATCCCAGAATGAATTCGAGGATGCAAAGTCTTAACTCGACCACCCATGATCTCGGGAAATCCGGTGTATTCAGAAACTTCGGTGGTCTTGATTCCATTTTCACGCAAGCTCTTGCAAGTAGAGCCAGTAGAAATTATCTCTACGCCATTTTCTGAAAGCGCTCTTCCAATCTCAGCCAATCTACTTTTATCGTAGACGCTGATCAGGGCTCTTCTAATCGCTTTTCGCTCGCTCATAGATTTATTAAAGCCCCTCTAATTCCTTAACTACTTTAACGATTAACTTGCGCTCGAGAATCTTAATCCTTTCGTGAAGACTGGCTAAATCATCATCCGGTTCGATGGCAATTGACTGTTGAGCGATGATTTCGCCGGTATCCATACCTTCGTCAACCCAATGAACTGTGCAACCAGTCTCTGTTGCCTTGGCTACAAGCGCATCCCTGACTGCATGAGCGCCTGGAAAATTTGGGAGTAACGCTGGATGCGAATTAATTACTCGAAATCTCCTAACAAAATCTGGCGCTAAGATACGCATGAAACCAACGCTCACAACTAAGTCGGGATCGACTTTGGCCACATATTCGAATAGTTCTCTATTCCAATCGTCCCGTGGCTGCCGAAATGAAATAACTTGAGTGGGGATACCAGCCTGCTTCCCTCGATTCAAGACTTCGGCTTCTGCAATATCACTGACGATTGCTTTGATATCAAATTGGGAATCAATTAGCGCCTGCGCCAAACTACCGTTTCCTGAAGCCAATATCAGAATGCTCATCGACGGCCAACACGACCAATATTAATTAGTGGTATCAAACGGACCAATCCAACTCCAAGTAAGAATTCTGCGGATAGCAAGAGCGGAAATTTCCATAATGAAGGACCGATACTGCCCAACTCTTGCGTTGCTAAAGCGCCGGATCCTAAATATCCAAATAAAAAGGTGCTGATAACAAATAAGATTACGGTCTGACGAAGAACTAATCTGCCGCTATCTAGAGTCCAAAGAGCGACTTGTGCTCCTAAATAGATAATGAATATTGCGAGCAAGATATAAAAAGGGTGGCGACCAGTAGGTAGGGCTCCAAGGATTGGCAGGGCTGGAATTCTTCCTAAATCAAATGTAAATGGCGCAATCAAGGTATCTCGGCCAACTGCAAA
>CAWULI010000095.1:0-3569 GCA_963923155.1 uncultured bacterium | reverse complement strand
GGGGAGATTGGGAGCGATTATTAAATGCGGTTCACAATCCCCAGCACCATGTAAAAGTAGCTTTGGTTGGTAAGTACATCGACCTTCCTGATGCATATCTTTCAGTGACCGAGGCTTTACGTGCAGGTGGTTTTGCAAATAACGCAAAGGTTGAGATCAAGTGGGTTACATCTGATGATTGCGCAACTTCCGAAGGGGCCAAAGCGGCGCTCGGTGATGTTGATGCAATTTGTGTCCCTGGTGGATTTGGCGTTCGCGGTATTGAAGGGAAGATCGGCGCTCTTAACTTCGCGCGAATAAATAAGATCCCCACCTTAGGCCTATGCCTTGGTTTACAGTGCATGGTCATTGAAGGAGCCCGAAATTTAGCCGGTATCAAAGGTGCAAATTCTGCAGAGTTTGCACCCGATACCGAAGCACCAGTGATAGCAACCATGGCCGACCAATTAGCGAATGTGTCTGGTGAAGGAGATCTTGGTGGCACGATGCGACTTGGTTCCTACAAAGCTTCATTAAAACCAGGTTCAATAGTTGCTAATGTTTATGGCGAGACTGAAATCACCGAGCGTCACCGCCATCGATATGAAGTTAACAACAAGTATCGTGATCAAATCGCCAGCGCTGGTATGGTTTTTAGTGGCATGAATACCGAGCGGGATCTGGTTGAATTCGTAGAACTTCCCGCAGATGTGCATCCATATTATGTAGGCACTCAAGCTCACCCAGAGTTCAAATCGAGACCAACCAGACCACATCCATTATTTGCCGGTTTAATCAAAGCTGCGATTAAATAAGTGCAAGTAGCACAACTACCGAAAGGTCAAAGATGATCGTAGGTGTTCCAAAAGAGATTAAAGTTCTTGAAGCCAGAGTTGCGTTAACTCCAGCTGGGGTCCGTGAACTGGTTAAGAGCGGGCATCAGGTGCTTGTAGAAAGTGGAGCTGGATTAGGTTCAGCGATTCCAGATAACGCTTACCAATCCGAAGGGGCAGAAATTGTTGTAAGTGCAGCAGAAGTTTGGCAACGTGCGGAAATGATCATGAAGGTAAAAGAGCCTTTGCCGAGTGAGTACTCGCTAATGCGTGCGAGTCAGATTCTTTTTACCTATCTACATTTGGCTGCATCCAGAGATTGCACCGATGCACTGATAAATTCGAAGAATGTCGCGATTGCATATGAGACCGTAGAAGTTAATGGTCAACTTCCACTTCTTGCTCCCATGTCCGAAGTTGCTGGACGATTAGCGACTCAAGTTGGCGCGACCGCACTTCAGAAACCAAATGGCGGTCGGGGAGTATTGCTAGGTGGTGTACCTGGCGTAGCACCCGGAAAGGTTGTTGTAATCGGCGGCGGGGTAGCTGGTTTAAATGCTGCGGTGATGGCTCGAGGTTTAGGTGCTGATGTCACTATTTTGGATCGCAATATTGCGCGATTGAAGGAGATCGATACTTGGTACTCCGGCACCATAAAAACTTTGATGTCCAACGATCATGCAATCGAAAGCGAATTACTCTCAGCGGATCTGGTTATCGGGGCGGTGCTAATTCACGGTGCTAAAGCGCCAAAATTGGTTAGTAATTCGCTAGTTTCAAAGATGAAACATGGTTCGGTCTTGGTAGATATCGCTATAGACCAGGGCGGTTGTTTCGAGGATTCCAAAGCCACAACACATGCCGAACCAACTTATGCAGTGCATAATTCAATTTTCTATTGCGTTGCAAATATGCCTGGAGCAGTGCCGGTTACCTCAACTTATGGGTTAACAAATGCGACCTTACCTTACGCCCTAGCCATCGCGAATAAAGGATGGCAGAAGGCGCTGAAAGATGATGCAAATTTGGCAAAAGGTCTAAATGTTTGCGATGGCATTATCACCTATGAGGCGGTAGCGAAGGCGCATGGATACCAATTCGCTCAATTCGTTTATTGATTTCTTGCGGGTGGAGAAAGGAGCCGCGAAGAACACCGTAGATTCTTATCGTCGAGATCTAACTAAATATCTGAATTGGAGAGTTGAAAACCCAAAAGGTTCTATTAAAGATTACGTGCTATCTCTTGAAGGATTGGCCTCTTCGTCATTAGATCGTAATTTCAGCGCACTTCGCTCTTTCCATAAATACCTACACCGTGAATACGGAATCGCAGATCCGACTGAAGACTTGCCAGAGACTGGAAAGCGAAATCGGTTACCAAAGGCTTTGAGCGTATCAGAGATGAATTCGATCCTAGAGGCAGCCAAACGCATAGATGATCTTATTTCTATGCGCGATTACCTGTTAATTGAATTGCTTTACAGCACAGGTGCTCGAGTCAGCGAAGTAATCGGCATAAATTTAATTGACATCAACCAAACAGAAATCGGTGGTGAAACAATCTCGACTCTGAAGCTCAGAGGCAAGGGTGGAAAAGAAAGAATCGTTCCGCTCGGAAGCTTTGCAAGGAAGGCAATTGAGGATTATCTGGTACGAACGCGACCTTCACTCTTGAAAAAGAAGAACGAGAACGCCTTGTTTTTAAATGTTCGGGGTGGTCGCCTCTCAAGAGTGAGCGCCTGGGAAATCGTTAAAAGAGCCGCCCAACGCGCTGGTTTAGAGACACGGGTAACTCCACACATATTCAGGCATTCTTACGCTACGCACTTGTTAGATGGCGGTGCTGATATTCGTGTGGTCCAAGAACTGTTAGGGCATGCTTCGGTGACAACCACTCAGATATATACCTTGATCACAATTGATAAAGTGCGTGAGAGCTATCGGTTAGCTCATCCACGAGCTTGACCTAAACTTTAGAGAGTCAAAAAGTTCTATTTATCTTAAAGACCGCGTAGTCGACGGGCCAAAATAGAATTCTCACCCTTCGCTTCTAGATCAGAGATGATAACTGCAAGTGATTCACGAACAATCCGACCGCGATCAACCGCTAAACCAAGATCACCGCGTAACAAGATGCGTGCTTGATCGAGGTCGAACAATTCATCTGGAGATAAATAAACCGTAATCTTTTCATCGTGGCGTTCGCGACCGGATGGTTGGCGTGCAGTAGTTGCGCGACGACGTTGAGTAGTACGAACCGCATTGCTCTTCTTGGCCGGTTTGACAGCTTCGATCGGCATGACCGCATCTTCGGTCGCAACTACATCAGGAACAGAAACTAGTGGCTTGGCGCGAAATAGTTCATCGGCACCTGGTAGGGAAGCGCGGCGGCTCATTTAGCTCCTCCTCGAGAGATTAATTCGCGGGCCAATCTGCGATAAGCATTTGCCGCTCCTGAGTTATTTGCATATTGGGTGATCGGTTCACCCTGCACGGAACTTTCGGAGAAACGAATAGTTTTGGCAATTATAGTTTCAAAAACATCCGATGGAAATTGCTCAACGATACGTTGCAACACTTCGCGATTGTGTACTGCACGACGATCGTACATAGTCGCCAAAATTCCAGCTAACTTCAAATCTGGATTAAGAGCGGCGCGAACCTTGTTCAAGTTATTGCTCAATTCGATAAACCCATGTAACGAGAACCATTCGCATTGCAAAGGAACGATTACCTCATCAGATGCAACCAAAGCGT
>CAWULI010000094.1:0-3623 GCA_963923155.1 uncultured bacterium | reverse complement strand
ATAAAAACTTCCGAATCGTCGTTTTAATGGCGATAGGAGTAAGAATGAATTCCACACTTTGGATTGTCCTTGGCGTCATCGCCGTATTAATCGTTCTCGCAATCTCTCAATACAACCGATTGATCCGACTAAATGTGTCAGTAGATGAATCATTCGCGCAGATCGAGGTGCAGCTAAAACGCCGTTCCGATTTGATCCCGAATTTGGTCGAAACCGTAAAAGGCTATGCCTCGCATGAGAAAGAGGCATTTGAGAAAGTCGTTAGCGCTCGCGCTCGCGCAACCAGTGCAACTGGCGTACAAGATGTGGCTGCTGCAGATGGTGCGCTAACTCAAGCACTTCGCGGTTTACTTGCCGTTGCAGAGGCGTACCCAGATCTAAAGGCTTCTTCCAACTTCTTACAATTACAAGAAGAGTTAGCGACTACTGAGAACAAAGTGGCATTCTCTCGCCAGTTCTATAACGACAGTGTTCGTTCATTGAATCAAGCAGTGCAAACTTTTCCATCAAATCTCTTTGCTGGTCTTGCCAAAGTAAATTCACGTGAATTTTACGAAGTAGAAGATCCACAAGATCGCAAAGCGCCAAAAGTACAGTTCTAAAAATAATTAATGTCAGTTAATTTTCGCGCACAACAAGCGGCCAACAAACGCAAGACCTTTATGTTGTTGGCGCTTTTTGGCGCGCTGACTTGGTTGGTACTTTTTGCGGCACTTACTTATTTCGGTCAAAGCACATCAAGCATCATTCCCATTGCAGTCGGAATCTCTTTGATCTCGGTCTGGGGAAGTTATTACTCATCGGATAAATTGGTTTTGACGATGACTGGCGCGCGCCAGATCCAAGAGAGCGAAAACCCAAAGCTTTTCGGGCTAATTCAAGAGGTTTGCATCGCATCAGGATTGCCGATGCCCAAAGTTGCAATTGTCGAAGATCGTGCGCCGAATGCCTTTGCTACTGGTCGTAATCCAGAGCATGCGTTAATCGCATTTACTACCGGCATTTTGGAGGCAATGGATCGCGATGAATTACAAGGCGTTATTGCGCATGAGATGTCGCACGTAGCCAACCGCGATACTTTAGTTAGCGCGGTAGCGGCAACCACTGCAGGTGCAATCGCCATGCTCTCTGATTTCATCATGCGCATGTTGTGGTGGGGCGGCGGTCGTCGCGATAGCCGTGATAATGGAAATAATCCGATTGCGCTAATTGGATCATTAGTAGTTTTGATTTTGGCACCAGTTGCTGCGATGTTGTTACAAGCAGCGATATCTCGTCGCCGCGAAGCGTTGGCAGATGCAACCGCGGTTCAATTTACCCGTAACCCAGCTGGGCTTCGTAGCGCGCTTGAGGTACTGCAAGCTGATTCAACTGTGGTTAGACATGCATCAAATGCAGTTGCGCATCTTTATATTGAATCACCGTTAGATAGTTCGAGTGTTTCAAAATTATTTTCGACCCATCCTCCGCTATCTGAGCGCATTGCCATCTTGCGCCAGATGGAGCAAGGCGGAATCTAATTAATTAAGCGGAAAGTGCAGCGTGAATGTCGCGCCTTCACCCAGCTTTGAATCAACGCTTACATGTCCACCATGTGCGCGCATTACCGCGTCAACAATCGATAAGCCAAGCCCAGAACCCTCTTCGCTACTTCTAGCGCGTGAAGGATCAACTCGATAGAAACGCTCGAAGATCTTCTCTCGATCATTTTCAGGTAAACCAGGACCGTTATCCGAAACTACAACTTGGACCTCAGATTCACTTTGATTAACTGAGACTTTTATATTGGTGCCAACCGGGGTGTGTACTCGGGCATTTGCTAATAAGTTAGCGACCACCTGGTGGATTCGATTGGCATCACCCAATGCGTAGATCTCATTTCCTGCAGTTAATTCAATGGGATGGCCAGGTGCTGCAGCGCGAGCCGATTCGACGGCATCGCTTACCAATTCAGAGATATTTACCGGTTTGATTTCCATCTTTGGACCTTGATCCATACGCGCTAACATTAAGAGATCCTCAACCAACGTTGACATACGCATAGATTCACGTTCGATCCGCGCGACCAATTCTTTAGTCTGCTCTTCGCCACTTACGGCACCTTGGCGATGCAGCTCGGCAAAGCCACGAATCGCTGTCAATGGAGTTCGAAGTTCATGTGATGCATCTGCAACGAAGCGACGTAAGCGTCCTTCAGATTCTGTGCGCGCTGAAAAAGATTCTTCGATTCTAGATAACATCATATTTAGTGATGTCACTAAACGGCCGACTTCAGTTGTCGGTTTGGCATCTGGTAAACGGGCAGAGAGATCACCAGCTGCAATCTTTTCTGCGGTTCGTTCGACATTCTCTAGCGGTCGCATACCGATTCGAATTACATATCGTGAACCAATCGCGATCAAAATCAAAACTAGCAAACCGATAATTAGAAAGAGCGCAGTCAATTGGTGCACAGTCTTATCAACTGCTTCCAATGATTGCGCGACAACTAAAGTGTCACCAGTCGTCGGCAGGATCATTGCGATGGCACGAAAATCTGGACCATTGGCATTTATTGTGAATGGTTTATTATTCGTCGCAACTGCTCTTTCGTTTGTGAAATTCTTTAAGTAGTCGGTGATCTGTGATGTTGCTAAATCACCACCCAAAGCACCTTTGATAGCCCCGCTCTTACCGATCAATGTGACCGATAATGTGGTTGGTATTCGCTGAAGTGGCTGTGGCGCCCTATTTTGCGGCCTTTCAGTGCCATGTTCGTCATTTGGATCGGTTTCAGTGTTTTGAATCGCCGCGCCACGATCCAAACGCATTGCGGTACCGCCGACCACGCTATTCAATTGTTCGTCGATTTGACCCACCAAATAACCGCGAAGCGCGTTTGCGGCGCCAAAGAAACTTCCTAAGAAACCAATGGCAGAGAGCAGCACGATGCCAACCGTCAAGCGGCTTCGCAAACTCCATTGGTTGATTTTCATGGGGAAAGTCTAATTACTTCTTTGGCGGAATCCTTAACCTATATCCAACGCCACGCACCGTATGAATTAATGGTGGATCATAAACATCGATTTTCTTACGAAGGTATGAAACATAAGTTTCGACAATGCCGGCATCACCACGAAAATCATATTGCCAGACATGATCCAAGATTTGTGCTTTAGAAACTACGCGATCAGCATTTATCAATAAATATCTCAGCAAAGTGAACTCTGTAGGAGATAGTTCAATCAGATCTCCAGCACGACGAACTTCGTGCGTTGCTTCATCTAATTCCAAATCTGCAAAACGAATCTTCTCTTCGTCTGCGTCAGGCGAGACCACACCAGTACGTCGTAGCAACGCCTTTAATCTCGCTACCAACTCTTCCAGACTAAAAGGCTTAGTCATGTAATCATCGCCACCGCGAGTTAATCCATAGACTTTATCTTCGACCGTATCTTTAGCAGTTAAGAAAAGTACGCCAATCTCTTGACCTTCATTGCGGATTTTTTCGCAGACCTCGAAACCATTTAGATCTGGCAACATCACATCCAGCACCATCGCCTGTGGTTTGAACTCTTCGGCAACTCGTAGCGCCTCTTGTCCGCTAGCGGCGGTGCGCACCTCAAAACCGACGAAGCGAAGCG
>CAWULI010000093.1:0-3641 GCA_963923155.1 uncultured bacterium | reverse complement strand
AGCGGATGGGTTCGTAGATGCAAAGTAGATGGTTCGCAACATTTCCCGCGAACTGACCCGGCAATCATCGTTGCGGTTCAAGACCGCAATGGTCGGATCTGTTTGGGTAGACAAGAATCTTGGCCAGAAGGTCGATACTCTAATTTTGCGGGATTTGTAGAACCAGGTGAAAGTTTGGAAGCAGCGGTGATCCGCGAAGTGGAAGAAGAGAGTGGGCTAAAGGTTAGTGAGATTAAATATCTCTCGTCGCAACCTTGGCCATTTCCAAATTCGATTATGTTGGCTTTTGAAGCATTCACAGATAATCCAGAGTCGGCAAAACCTGATGGCCAAGAGATTGTTGACCTGAAATGGTTTACCAAAAGAGAGTTGCAAGAGGCAATTAAAGATGGTTCTTTAAAATTACCACCAAGAACCAGCGTCTCCGGCAAGATGGTGGAATTTTGGTTAAACGGTAATTCAAATGGCTAGCGCAGAAGAGATCTTGGATGCCCTTGATGATGATCAGCGTAAAGTCGCATTAGCAACTCGCGGTCCAGTCTGCGTTATTGCTGGTGCTGGTACCGGCAAGACCCGTGCGATTACACATCGCATTGCTTACGCCGCCGCAATCGGCGTGATGGATCCGCAGCGAGTAATGGCGATTACTTTTACTGCGCGAGCAGCCGGAGAGATGCGTTCGCGCCTTCGAATGTTGGGTTTTCCCGGTGTTAATGCCCGCACCATTCACTCGGCTGCGCTCAAGCAACTGCTCTATTTCTGGCCCAGCGTCTTTGGTGGTCCGATGCCCGAGTTGTTGACCTCAAAGACGCCTTTTATAAATAGCGCGGTCGAGCGTGCTGGGATCAAATTACCGGTAAATAGCCGTGAAGCGCTTCGAGATATCGCAACCGAGATCGAATGGGCAAAGGTGAATCAGATTGCACCAGAAGATTTCTTGGCAACACAACGCCAAGTCAGATCCAAAGTTAGCGCCGAAGAGATTGCCAAGATTTATTCCGCATATGAGAGTTTGAAGAAACAAGAGCGTACTTTAGATTTCGAAGATCTCTTACTTCTTACTACAGCGATGATCGAAAACGAAGCGCAGGTACGCGAAAAAGTTCACGACCAATATCGATTCTTTACCGTAGATGAATATCAAGATATCTCGCCATTACAGCAACGATTGATAAATGCATGGTTAGGTAGTCGCGATGAGATTTGTGTAGTCGGCGACCCAGCGCAGACGATTTATTCTTTTGCCGGAGCAAGTCCTACTTACCTATTAGGTTTCACCAATCGCTTTCCAGGCGCAGAGGTAATTCGATTAACAACTGGATATAGATCTACACCAGAAATCCTTTTCACCGCTAATGCCTTATTGCGTTCGGCGCGAATCGGACAGGAGCTTGCACCGGTAAACGAGCACGGCTCCAAACCTGAATTGACTGAATATAAGACCGAAGGGCAAGAATCAGTTGGTGTAACCAATCGAATCACGGAATTGATTAGCGAAGGCGAAGCGCCATCTAATATCGCGGTATTGGCTCGCACCAACGCACAATTAGCATCTATTGAAAAGAGCTTTAAATCAGCGGGATTGCCTTATCAAATTAGAAGTAATGAGCGCTTCTTTGATCGCCCTGAAATCAGAGAGTTCATCCGCGATATCCGACAGGCATCGGTAATTCCAAATGTAGATGCGAATTGGATAGAGGAACTGCGCGGTATCGCGCAACCATATTTAAGCGGCGAAGCGGTCGATGGCATTGGCGCGTTAGTCCATTTGGCTCGCGAATTAGATAGCGATGATCGTTTCCAGCCAAAGAGCCTCCGTAATTTCCTGCAAGAGATCGAAGACCGAGCGCAACAGAACAACCCACCTCAGATGCCGGTTACGACCCTGTCGACGCTACATGCGGCAAAAGGCTTGGAATGGGAGCGAGTCTTCTTAATTGGAATAAGTGAGGGATACCTGCCATATCCAAATACTCCAGAAGACGAGGAGTTAAGACTCTTCTACGTTGGCATCACCCGCGCCCGTGCGCATTTGCATCTAAGTCATAGCGGTGCGCCTAGTAAGTTTCTTCAGATTTTTACGCTCAATAATTAATCGATTTGCTAAACACTCAAGTCGTGCTTTACCCTACGACTTCACTTGATAATTAATTATCGAGTGAGTACAAAACAAGTAAGAACAAGTTATACAGGTTATAGAGAAGGAGCGAGCTGGTGTCTAACGTAACGCTTAAGACATCAGGATTTGTCGCGCCTTCAACTCATTTCACTTATAAGCCGGCTGCTAAGCGTGCGCGTTTTACCGCACATTGGTCAGCCAATACCTATTTTGGTATTGAGGCCTACGGTGTTAATGGGTAATCCATAACAACCGCCAACCGGCCTCAAATCCAAAAGGATTTGGGGCTTTTTTATTTGGTAAAACAACAAAACCAGAAGAAATCAGAATAAAGAAGAGAAAGGAAAGAAAAATGTCAGTGCTATTCGGAGAGCTACTCATTCCAGGTTGGAATGAAGAGCTGATTGGATTGGAAGCAGTCACCGGTGAGGGTCTGAATCTGCCTTGTTACCAGGTAGATGGAGATCTTTTCTTCGCAGAGGATGAAGCCAGTGTTGCGATGGCGAAATCGCTATGCGGTAGCTGCCCAGTCAAGGCGCAATGTTTAGCTGGTGCGCTCTCACGTCAAGAACCTTGTGGCGTATGGGGCGGCGAGTTATTTAACGAAGGCGTCATTATTGATCGCAAGCGCAAAGCTGGACGTCCGGCAAAGACATCTCCAAAACCATTAGAAGTTGCGGCCTAATGGATCATTATCGAAAGTGCGAAGCTAGCGAGGTTGAGATCTCGATAGTTAATCATTGGTCAGATTTAATTAAATCAAGAAGTTTGAGAATTGCCATGGATCAGAGTCATACTCTTTTCCATTCCAACCTTCATAAAGATCTACGCGATTATCTATCGGGGTCCAATCTGCCGGCGCAGAGTAGATGCCACCCCAATATTTCTCGGCGTAAGGAAGCACCTCTCGCCAAGGTAGATCATCTGGCACCAACAAACCTTTATCTGGGTTCTTAACCGCCCAGGCGACTGCAGCGAATACTGCAGAGGCGACCTGCACGGTGGTTGCCGATTGATTTGGAATTAATTTCCGTGATTCATGTATCGAAAGTAGCGAGCCAGTCCACCAAGATTTATAAGGATGGCCCATTAAAAGAACACCAAGACGATCATCGCCATCGATGATCTCATCGTTCATAATTCTTTGATTTTCAGTTAAATCCCAATTGCGATGTTCTAATTCGCGAAGCGATGCGATCGCCGCGTCGGTTGGACAATATGCGTAATGAACTGTTGGACGGTAAACCGCTTTCTCGCCATCCCAAACTGTTAAGTGATCCGAGATCGTAAATGCCTCACCATGGCGAATCACCATGCCGGTAATCGTCATATTTGGAACCCAAGAACGGACCCAGGTCTTAGCACCAGGCTGTGCAATCGCGATTTGAGTCTTTGGTCCGCTCTTATGTTCATAAGCCATTGGCGGCAATTTCTTCTCATGGGTACCCCAACCAAGTTCTGCTGGCGCAATACCTTCTTCGTAAAGACCTTCGACCGACCAAGTATTAACGAATTCATTGAA
>CAWULI010000092.1:0-3695 GCA_963923155.1 uncultured bacterium | reverse complement strand
ACCTGGCCTTCGCGCAGTGAGATCAGCGCGATCTCAGCTGCTACGAAGAAGGAGGCCAGAAGAATTAGCGCCAGGACCAGAACGATGGCTCTGAAGAGTTCCATTAGATGAGAAAGGTTAGCGGATGCCCTTGGTTTCCCGCTTTTCCACGCGTAATCTCACCTCCGTGACCACATGGTCACAGCACTTCCAACGGATCGTCGGGCACGTACCTGCCCGGAAGGAGTTGCCGCTATGGCATCAGTAACATTTGAAAAAGCATCACGTATATATCCAGGTAATCCGATTCCAGCTGTAGATAAATTGGATCTCACTATCAATGATGGAGAGTTTCTAGTTCTAGTTGGTCCATCTGGTTGCGGTAAGTCAACATCACTTCGTATGTTGGCAGGACTTGAAGAGATCGATACCGGTCGAATTTTGATTGGTGATCGCGATGTCACCAACGTGGCACCGAAAGATCGCGATATTGCAATGGTCTTCCAGTCATATGCGTTATACCCACACATGACCGTCGCAGAGAACATGGGCTTTGCGCTAAAGATCGCAGGTGTTGCGAAAGAAGAGCGCGATCGTCGCGTTCTCGAAGCTGCAAAGTTGCTTGATCTCGAGCCTTATTTAGAGCGTAAGCCAAAGGCGCTATCTGGTGGTCAGCGCCAGCGCGTTGCGATGGGTCGCGCGATTGTTCGCGAACCACAAGTATTTTTAATGGACGAACCACTATCTAACCTCGATGCGAAACTTCGCGTTTCAACTCGTACTCAAATTGCTGCGTTACAACGCCGTCTTGGCATCACCACTGTTTATGTAACTCACGACCAGATCGAAGCTATGACCATGGGTGATCGCGTAGCAGTTTTGAAGGATGGATTGCTACAGCAAGTTGATAGCCCACGTAATCTTTACGATAAGCCAGGCAATGCATTCGTCGCAGGATTCATCGGTTCACCTGCAATGAACCTTCTTGAAGTTCCAGTCTCAGATGGCAAGGCGCATGTTGGACATTTGGATATTCCAGTTCCTGCATCAGCCGGAAGTTCAGTAATCGTTGGCGTTCGCCCAGAAGGTTGGGAGCCAGCATCTGAGGGCTTTGAGGTAAATGTCGAAGTAGTCGAAGAGCTTGGTTCTGATGCCTTCGTTTACGGAAAGCCAGCCGACAGCAGCGTCAAGTTCGCAAATGCATCTGATGAAGGTGCAACTGTGATCGTTCGTTGGGATCCAAAGAATCCACCGAAGGCCGGTACTCAGATCAAGGTTAAGGCCAATCCAAATGCGATTCATCTATTCCATACTCAAACAGGCCTTCGCTTAAATTAATAAAAATAAATAGTTAATAATAAAAGCCCCTCCAAATCGGAGGGGCTTTTATTAATGTAATTGAGAAAGTGAATGAAGAAAAGCTCGCGTCTTTGTTGCGGTCTTTTCTGAATTCAGCTTTCGGGATTACTGCATCTTAGCTTTTAGATTTTCATTAATAGCATCTAAAAATTGCTGGGTATTCAACCATGGCGCATCTGGGCTGATTAGTAACGCCAGATCCTTGGTCATCTTTCCGGATTCAACGGTTTCGATGCAGACCTTCTCTAATGTCTCAGCAAACTCGGCAAGTTTTGGATTGTTATCCAATTTGGCGCGATGCGCGAGGCCGCGAGTCCATGCAAAGATGGATGCGATTGGATTGGTTGAAGTTGCTTTGCCGGCCTGGTGATCGCGATAGTGGCGAGTCACTGTGCCGTGGGCTGCTTCAGATTCGACGGTCTTTCCATCTGGAGTCATGAGCACTGAGGTCATCAAACCAAGAGAACCGTAACCTTGTGCGACGGTATCTGATTGAACGTCACCATCGTAATTCTTACAAGCCCAGACATAGCCACCCTCCCAACGAAGTGAAGTTGCCACCATGTCATCAATTAAACGGTGATCATATTCGATACCCGCTGCTTGAAATTTATCTTTGAATTCAGCTTCGTAAATTTCCGCGAAGATATCTTTGAAGCGACCATCGTATGCTTTCAAGATGGTGTTCTTGGTTGATAAATAAACTGGATACTTACGTGCCAATCCATAATTCATCGAAGCGCGCGCGAAGTCGCGAATCGAATCATCTAAGTTATACATCGCCATCGCAACGCCGCTACCTGGGAAATCGAAGACGTTGAACTCCATTGGTTTTGATCCATCGGCTGGAGTGAAGGTAACCGTCAATTTGCCGGGACCTGGAACTTTGAAATCAGTTGCGCGGTACTGATCACCAAATGCGTGACGACCAATGACGATTGGCTTGGTCCAGTGTGGCACTAAGCGAGGTACATTGGAGATGATGATCGGTTCGCGGAAAATCACGCCGCCCAGAATGTTACGGATAGTTCCGTTTGGAGACTTCCACATCTGCTTTAGGTCAAACTCTTTTACGCGCGCTTCATCTGGAGTGATGGTTGCGCACTTTACGCCTACGCCGTGCTTCTTAATCGCATTAGCCGAATCAATAGTTACCTGGTCATTAGTCGCATCACGATGTTGAATACCTAGATCGTAATATTCGAGGTTAATATCCAAATAAGGCAGGATCAATGAATCTTTAATGAACTGCCAGATGATGCGAGTCATCTCATCGCCATCAAGCTCGACTACGGTTCCTTCAACTTTGATCTTTGACATTACATACCCTTTACATCTGCTTGTTTTGCACGTACCGCTTCAGCGGCTTCCTTTAATGACGCTAATTCAGAATCACTTAGTTTAGTTTCGACCACTTTGCGGACACCGGTACGTCCGATCTCGGCTTCGACTCCTAGATAGACACCACTGATTCCGTATTCGCCGTCGACCCAGGCGCAGACTGGCATCACTGCGCCAGAATCTTCGATGACCGCTTTGGCCATACGAGCTGCAGCTGCTGATGGTGCGTAATACGCAGAACCGGTCTTGAGTAACGCAACAACTTCGGCGCCACCGTTACGAGTACGAACTACTAACTCTTCGATTTCTTCAGCTGATAACTTGTCGGAAAGTGGTGCTCCATTAACTTTACATCTTGAAGGAACTGGAACCATGGTCTCGCCGTGCGAGCCAAGCGTAAGTGTTTCGACGCTTGCAACTGGAACATTTAATTTCTCTGCAACAAAATTGGTAAACCGCGCGGTATCTAACATTCCGGCTTGACCCATCACTCGATTATGTGGGAAATTTGTGGCAATCTGAGTTAGTGCAGTCATTTCATCAAGTGGATTTGAGACCACGATGATCACTGCATTTGGTGAATGCTTAGCAATATTTTCTGCAACGCCACGAACTATGCCTGCATTTACGCCAATTAAATCCATGCGGCTCATGCCTGGTTTACGAGGTAAGCCCGCCGTAATAACTACAACATCAGAATTTGCAGTCGCCTCATAACCTGCACCATCTGCAGTTGTAGTTGAGCCGATCAATTTCGTTTGAAATCCTTCAATTGATCGAGATTGATTCATATCAAGCGCTAGACCTTCTGGCTTGCCTTCGAGGATATCCGTTAAGACTACGGTGTCGAAAATATTGTATTCAGCTAAACGCATTGCGGTGGTAGAGCCATAGAAGCCAGCTCCAACGACAGTTACTTTTCCGGCCATTTATTTTCCTTTTAAATATATCTTGATATCAAGAGAATTCTATCGTCCGTGCGGAAGTGCAATTGCCACGACGATAAGGGCTACCCC
>CAWULI010000091.1:0-3724 GCA_963923155.1 uncultured bacterium | reverse complement strand
TATTGATGCCGCGTGATTACGCCAAGGTTTTAGCGGCAGTTGCTGAGGCAAAGGCCAAGGGATTAGATGTTGATAAGTATGTAATGGAGGCGGTGGCTAATGGGTGATCCAAGAGGTTTCATGAAGGAACCGCGCGAGACTCCGAAGCGCCGTCCGATAGATGTTCGCATTCAAGATTGGCGCGAAGTCTACGAACCTCAATCAATCGACCAATTGCGAACACAAGCATCACGTTGCATGGATTGCGGAATTCCGTTCTGTCATATGGGATGCCCACTCGGTAATTTGATCCCAGAGTGGAATGACTTGATGTATCGCGGCGATTACAACAGTGCTATCGATCGCTTACATGCAACAAATAATTTCCCAGAATTCACCGGTCGACTCTGTCCAGCGCCTTGCGAAACTGCATGCGTGGTTGGCATCAATCGCGACGCAGTCACAATTAAGCAGATCGAACTTCGCACGATTGAAGAGGCTTGGGGTAGTGGCAGCGTTAAACCATTAATCCCTACTCGTTTAAGCGGCAAGACTGTTGCGGTCATTGGTTCGGGACCAGCAGGTCTTGCAGCGGCGCAACAATTAACGCGTGCCGGACATACCGTTGCGGTTTTCGAACGTGCTGACAAGATAGGTGGCCTGCTTCGCTACGGAATTCCAGAGTTCAAAATGGAGAAGTATGTCTTGGATCGTCGCATCCAGCAGATGCAACAAGAGGGAACTCGTTTCCGTCCAAATGTGAATGTTGGTGTGGAATTAACCGGTGAAGATCTCCGTCGTCGATACGACGCGATTGTTTTAGCAGTAGGTGCAACCCAATGGCGCGACCTAAATATTCCAGGTCGCGAATTAAAAGGCGTTTATCAAGCGATGGAGTATTTACCTTGGGGAAATAAGCAAGGCCTTGGTGAAATTAGCAAACCTCCAATAAATGTTACGGGTAAGCACGTAGTGATAATTGGTGGCGGCGATACTGGCGCAGATTGTTTGGGAACAGCTATTCGTCAGAAAGCAGCATCGGTTACGCAACTTGAGATCATGCCTCGACCAACCGAAGAGCGCCCATCTTCACAACCATGGCCTACCTATCCGATGATCTATCGCGTATCTAGCGCACACGAAGAGTTAGACAACCGAGTATTCAGTGTAAATACCCAAGAATTTGTGGGCGATGGCAACGGAAATCTCAAGGCCCTTCGCATAGTTGAAGTTAAATTTGAAAATGGAAAGTTCGAACCAGTGGCAGGTAGCGAACGTGATCTACCTGCAGATTTCGTCTTCATGGCAATGGGATTTACTGGTCCAGAGAAATCGGAATTGATCTCACAACTTGAACTTGAACTAGATGAACGCGGCAATATCAAACGCGACGAGAACTTCCAGAGTAATCAGGAGGGCATCTTCGTAGCGGGCGATGCAGGTCGTGGCCAATCACTTATCGTTTGGGCGATCGCCGAGGGACGTAGCGCCGCAGCAGCAGTGGATAGGTATTTGACTGGAAACTCACAATTGCCATCGCCAATCGAACCAACTACTCGCCAATTAATGGTTTAACCAATTGAATCAACTTGAGACAAGGTTAAGATAAGGAAATTATGCGCCGCGCAAAAATCGTATGCACGATGGGTCCTGCTGTAGAAGCACCAGATCGAGTTAAGTTGTTGATCGAAGCAGGAATGAATATGGCGCGTTTAAACCTCTCACATGGAAGCTACGACGAACATCAAGCACGTTTAGATGCAGTTCGCAGCGCAGCCAAAGAGGCTAAGGTTCCGGTCGCCATTTTGGTTGATTTGCAAGGCCCAAAGATCAGATTGGGAAGATTTGCGGAAGGACCACATGAATTAGCTCGCGGGGATATCTTCACCATCACCACTGATGATATTCAGGGAACCAAAGAGCGAGTCAGCACTACTTTCAAAGAGCTTCCTAAAGATTGCAAGCCAGGTGATCGCCTCTTAATTGATGATGGCAAGGTAACTGTTGAAGTTATCGAAGTTAAGGGTAACGATGTAGTTACCAAATGCATCGAACCTGGAACCGTTTCAAATAACAAAGGTATTAATCTGCCAGGCGTTGCAGTCTCGGTACCAGCGTTATCTGAAAAAGATATCGATGATCTCCGTTGGGGTCTCAAGGCCGGCGCAGATTACATTGCGCTTTCATTCGTTAGAAATGCAGCAGATATCAAAGACGTCCATAAAGTAATGGATGAAGTTGGCATTCGAGTTCCAGTTATTGCAAAGATCGAGAAACCACAAGCTGTTGCAAACCTAGAAGAAATCGTGGAAGCCTTTGATGGCATCATGGTGGCTCGCGGAGATCTTGGTGTTGAGCTTCCAATCGAAGAAGTTCCGCTAGTTCAGAAGCGATGCGTAGCTCTGGCGCGCGCCGCTGCAAAACCGGTGATTGTCGCGACCCAGATGCTCGACTCAATGATTACCAACAGCTCTCCAACTCGGGCTGAGGCAACTGATTGCGCCAACGCAGTACTTGATGGCGCAGATGCTTTGATGCTTTCCGGCGAGACTTCGGTAGGTGAATTTGCAATCGAGTCAGTTAAAACCATGGCTCGCATCATTTCTCACACAGAGATGAATGCGCTTGATCGGATCGCACCTTTAGATGCAAAACCGACCACAAAGGGCGGAGCAATAACCAAAGCAGCCACCGAAGTTGGAGCTATTTTAAATGCTAAATACTTAGTGGCTTTTACGGAAAGTGGCGAATCAGCCAGACGCATGGCGATGTTTAGAAGTGAGATTCCAATTCTTGCGCTGACTCCGGTGCAAGGAACATTTAATCGCCTCGCACTATCCTGGGGAATTGAGCCTGGAATCGTCGCACCAGTTTCGCATACTGATGATATGGTCAAACAAGTTGATCAATGGTTAATTTCGCATGGCGGAGCACAAGTGGGAGATTCTGTGGTGATTGTTGCTGGTGCGCCTCCAGGAATTCCTGGTTCTACAAATGCTTTGCGAGTACATGTAATTGGTGATGCAGTTGGCGGACGCGCCGAGGCTTATCGCTAATCTGTGCTCAAGGTGAAATTTCGCCAAATACTTTCATTGCCTTAAACTTAAGAAGCGCGCCTCGGTACTCCAACGGTAGAGAGGGCAGTCTCAAACACTGCATAGTGTCGGTTCGAATCCGACTCGGGGCACATGAAAATTCTCGTCGCTGAGGACGAGGCGTTAATTCGCCTTGATCTAGTTGAGATGTTACGAGAAGCAGGCTATGTAGTTGTTGCCGAAGCAGGTAATGGCAAAGAAGCGATAGATCTCGCTATCAAACATAATCCAGATCTTGCGATATTGGATATCAATATGCCAATCATGGATGGATTAACTGCAGCGGAAACAATTGTCCAAACGACACCGGTTTTGATGTTGACTGCATTTAGTCAAAGAGAGTTGGTAGAGCGCGCAAATTCATTGGGCGTAATGGCTTATGTGGTGAAACCTTTCACAATCAATGATTTGATACCGGCTATTGAGATTGCAGCAAGTCGATATCAACAGATGGCAGCTTTAGTTGAAGAGGTCGCAAATCTAAATGAACGTCTTGAAACACGAAAATTAATTGACCGCGCTAAGGGCATCTTGATGCAGGCGCTTAATCTCTCTGAACCCGAAGCATTCTCATGGATTCAAAAGGCTGCCATGGATCGCCGCCTTACGATGAAAGAGGTTGCCTTGGCGGTGATTTCGCCCGAGGCCGC
>CAWULI010000090.1:0-3758 GCA_963923155.1 uncultured bacterium | reverse complement strand
CTCTTGGCGAAGTTGGCTGGCGCTATGAAGGGAACTATGGCCAAGGCCGCACGTACCTTCGATGCGCTTCGTATCAAACTAGAAGCAGGTGCGCCAGCTACTCCGGTAGCTGAAGTTGCTGCACCTGTAGCGGAAGTTGTAGCAGAAGCAGCGCCAGCTGCCGAAGTTGTAGCAGAAGCAACAGAAGAAGCAGCACCAGCTGCTGAAGAAACCCCAGCAGCTGAAACACCAGCAGAGTAAAAAAGGAAGAAAAAAATGGCAAAGCTATCATCAGCAGATTTAATGGCAGCATTTAAGGAAATGACTGTTGTTGAACTATCAGATTTCGTAAAGGCATTCGAAGAGGAATTCGATGTAACTGCAGCAGCACCTGTCGCAGTTGCAGCAGCAGGCGGCGCAGCAGCAGGCGGAGAAGCCGCAGCTGCTCAAGATGAATTCACCGTCATTCTTGAAGATGCCGGCTCACAGAAGATTGCAGTTATCAAGGAAGTACGTGCACTTAACTCGGCTCTTGGCTTGAAGGAAGCTAAGGATCTAGTTGATGCAACACCTGCAACTCTTCTAGAGAAGGCAAACAAGGAGACCGCAGATAAGGCAAAGGCAGCTCTAGAAGCAGCCGGCGCAAAGGTCACCATCAAGTAATTCGTCGTTACAAAAACCCCGCAGAGAAATCTGCGGGGTTTTTTATTTAAAAAGTAATGCTTACTTTCAAGCCACCTAAGTCGCTTCTGCCAAATTCCAATTTAGCGCCAAGTTGCTTTGCACTCTTTTGAATCAAGCTCATACCCAAACCGGAACCGCCGCTGGCTCTAGATCTTGATTTATCAAATCTTTGAAAGGGTTTATCTGGAATCACTGTTAAACCAGGCCCACCATCTTCAATTATCAAGTTTTTATCTTTAAGTGTAATTCGAAGTGGTGCATCAATAGGCGTATGAATTCGCACATTAGAAATCAGGTTTGAAATCAAGGTATCAATCAAATCATAAGGTGCAGTGATCTTTAATGTATTTGCGCTAAGTTCAACAGGTCGCAAAGGTTCGAGCACCTTAAAGTCATTAACATACTTCTGCAGATATTCAGCTAAGTCGAGCTCTACCGATTCTGTGGCTCTTCCTTCATCTAAAGCCGCGATCTTCAATAACTTATCGATGATATTTGCCATGCGAATTGATTCAGAATTAATACGACTTGAGTATTCGTGAACCTTTTCTGGTTTGCTTTCGAGCATTTCAGAATAACCTCGAATAACCGTTAGCGGTGTCTTTAATTCATGCGAGGCATCGCCGATGAATTCCTGCATTTGCCTTGCAGCGCTATTAAGTTTGCTATCCCGTCTAAATATCACGGTAACTATTAGGGCTCCCAAGAGAATAATCAAGAGATTGAACAACAGCGCTGATTTTAGACTTTGATTGAACTCTCTTTGCAGAGTATCGGTGGATAGAAAATAGACTAGATATTCATCATTACTTATGGCGTGAAATCTGGTTAGATGATTTGTAATTTGTATGGTTTTTTGTAAACCAATCTTGAATTGATCTGAAGTTGGTAATTTAAATTCACTGCCTGCATTTTCGGTTAGAAAACTGATATCGTTATTTGTTACGAATGCAAGTGACATCGGTATTGGGCTATTTTCAGCGGTCAGCAAGGCTAAAGATGTGGGGTCGTCTTTGGTATTTTTCAAGTCATTTGCCAAACTATCTAAGACTGTGTAATACGTTGAGAGTTTGGAGTCGCGACTGGCGATCAGGGCTTGAGCTGAAGTAACAACTGTAGCCGCAGTCAGAATCGCGGTGACCACCAATGCTAATCGGGTAGTTAATTTCATTTTGACTCCAACTTAAAACCCACGCCTCGAATCGTTTTAATGCCCTCGAAACCATGGATATGTAATTTCTTTCTTAAGTACGAGATGTAGGTGTCGACTACATTTGTTGAAGTAGCAAAATCCATTCCCCACACCAAATCTAATAATTTCTCTTTACTCAGAACACGATTTTGATTTTCGATAAGCACCTGAAGTAATGTGAATTCAGTTGGCGATAGTTCGATCTGGTTTCCTGCAAAGGTGACTTTATGCTGGCTCACACTCATTGAGATCGGACCGCAAGCGAGTTCCGTCTCAGTACTTTGTCTTCGTAAGCGATTTTCGACTCGAAGCACTAATTCCTCGATGCTAAAAGGTTTTCGGATGTAATCATCCGCTCCGAGTCGAAGTCCATGAGTTACATCATCTTTATCGGTTCTGGCGCTAATCAAAATTATTGGCTGGCTAGGCGCGCTCTCGCGAATCTTTTTTAAGAGCGCAAAACCATCGATCTTAGGTAAGTTCACATCCAAGATAATCAGGTCGAATCGATCTCGCTTTAATTGATTTAAGGCGGCGAGGCCATCTTCACAAGCAATAACCTCAAAGGCCGCTAATTGAAGAACTTCGCGAATCAGATCTCGAATGGCAATTTCGTCATCGACCACCAGGATCTTGCCTTTATTCACTGTTACAAGTTACTTAATCCTTCGCCTTCGGTCTACTTCTTAATCTCTTGCCTTACATTTCTCATGAATTTCACACAAAGGTAAGGCAGACTTCCACTTATCGAAGCTATTCGTTCGAGGGGGATAGATATGAAGAAGAAAGTAGCAACGCTATTAATCGTT
Source organism: uncultured bacterium (assembly GCA_963923155.1). Lineage (GTDB taxonomy): Bacteria > Actinomycetota > Actinomycetes > Nanopelagicales > Nanopelagicaceae > ZLKRG08. The sequence goes on along the minus strand of CAWULI010000090.1, from coordinate 1,094 downwards.
GCATTGGCCAGCGTTACCAATTCTGCGGTCGCGGATACAACAACGCCAGCACCAAAGACACCAAAGGCAAAGATCAGCCAAGAATATAAAGCGGCTCTAGATAAATGGCGCGCAGACAATAAAGCAGCTGCAGATTCTTTTAAGAGTGCAATGGCTGATTATTTGGCAAAGATGAAGGCCAACAAGGATGCTCATCAAAATGCCAATGCCGCATTTAAATCTGCGGTCGATGCAGCAAAGAGCGCATTTAAGAGTGCGATGAGCGCTGCGACTACCGCAGAGGCAAAGAGCGCAGCAGAGAATGCTCGTAAAGCTGCGATCGCGGCAGCGACAGCAGCGCGTGAAGCAGCTCTAAAGGCGATCGCGGCGGTGCCAGCGAAACCAGTAAGACCAACACCAGCGCCAAAGCCAGCGCAGTCGTAACCAAGGCAAATTCGAAGTAGGCGAGGGGCCCACTTCGAGAGTAAAGAGGGGCAGGGTCGGTGCTTTTACCCGATTAGACAAGGGAAAGCAAGCACCGATATCCTGCCCCCTCACACAATCATCAAAGTCAATTAGGCCATTCGAGCATATAGCGGCTGGCGGTCTAGTCGTCGTGTGTGAATTAACGTAATTGTCTTGGAAGGACATAACTTGGCCGCGTCAAAGAATAAGACAGCTCCACGCCGTATCTCTTTCGCAAAGATCTCCGAACCACTCGAAGTACCAAACCTATTAGCTCTACAACGTGAGAGTTTTGATTGGTTACTTGGTAACTCCGAATGGCGCGAGCGCATGGCGAAATCACCGGAATCACTTCGTGGAGAACTCCCATCACAATCAGGTCTCGAAGAGATCTTCGAAGAGATTTCACCAATCGAAGATTTCCAAGGTTCGATGTCACTCTCATTCCGTGATCATCGCTTCGAGCCACCTAAGTACGCAGTAGACGAGTGCAAAGAGCGCGATATGACTTACGCAGCTCCACTCTTCGTAACCGCAGAATTCATGAACAACGAAACGGGCGAAATTAAATCGCAGACTGTTTTCATGGGCGATTTCCCATTGATGACACCACGCGGAACTTTCGTAATCAACGGAACCGAGCGCGTTGT
>CAWULI010000089.1:0-3788 GCA_963923155.1 uncultured bacterium | reverse complement strand
GTTGGAGCGTTCTTCTTCTCTAACTTCTCCTGAGCCTTCTTCTTCAAAGTTGTTGCGCCGTCGGCTGGTTCGTTAGCAGCTGCCTTCACTGCTGCTTCGTAATTAGCCTTCTTATCAAACTTAGCTGGCTGTGGCGCAACAGTGCTTGCGGTACTGCCTTCGCCGGTGAACTTCGCCCAATCTCCAGTCAATTTAAATAACTTGGTTACAGCTGCTGATGGTTGTGCACCAACTTTTAACCAATGTTGTGCACGCTCTGAGTTGACCTCTACAAGTGATGGCTCTGAACTTGGTACGTAGCGACCGATCTCTTCAATCGATAGACCATTACGCGCCTTCTTCGAATCAATAACTACGATTCGATAGAAAGGGGTACGAATCTTGCCAAGACGCATCAAACGAATCTTTGTTGCCAAAGTATTACTCCTAAATTTCCTAAAACTATCTAATGTGCCAACTTGCGCTTCGCTTGGAGAATGCGAAGAGCCGATCAGCTCTGACTTCCGACGCGGGTAGAGGGGCCGCGCTCAGGGTGGTAATTCTGCCAGCGCCCTAGAAAAGCGCCAAATCCAGCGGTTAAAGGCCTTAGCGTCCCTCTTCGAGCGCTCTTTTTGCCGGATTTCCGCTCTTTGATTTCTTCTTATTCATAACCGGAGATTTTGCAATTGGTGGCATACCTGACATCGCTACTGGCATGGCTGGCATACCTGGCATCGATCCACCTTTTCTTACCTGTTTCATCGCCTTCTGCGCCTGAGTGAAGCGATCAACCAGATTATTTACTTCAGATACTTGTCGTCCACTTCCCTTTGCAATGCGCGCACGTCTTGAGCCATTTAATAATTTTGGATCGCGTCGCTCAGCTGGCGTCATTGATTGCACTATCGCAGTCGATTTAGTTATCTCTGAATCATCGATATTTTCAATCTGCTTCTTCATCTGAGCCGCACCTGGCAACATTCCAAGTATCTTGGACATCGAACCCATCTTTGCGATTCCTTGAAGTTGCTCGAGGAAATCTTCCAGCGTGAAATCTTCGCCTTTTACAAACTTCTCTTCGAGGCGCTTAGTCGTTTCATTATCTAAAGCCTTCTGGGCTTGCTCTGCCAATGTTGCAACATCGCCCATTCCCAAGATTCGCGAAGCCATTCGATCTGGGTAGAAAATCTCAAAGTCGCTTAACTTCTCTCCGGTTGAGGCAAAGAGGATCGGTTTACCGGTTAACTTCGCGATAGATAGCGCGGCGCCACCACGAGCATCGCCATCTAATTTAGTTAGTACTACTCCATCAAAACCAACGCCATCACCAAATGCGCTTGCGGTTCGAACCGCATCTTGGCCGACCATGGCATCAACTACAAAGAGAATCTCATCTGGATCGATTGCATCACGAATGGATATCGCTTCTTGCATAAGCGCCTCATCGATACCCAGGCGACCTGCAGTATCGACAATAACCATGTTATGAAGCTTCTGTTTAGCGAAGTCCAAACCAGCCTTAGCAACTTTGACTGGATCGCCAACTCCATTACCTGGTTCGGGTGCGAATACCGGAACGCCAATCTGATCGCCGACTACTTGAAGTTGCGTGACCGCATTTGGACGCTGGAGATCTGAAGCGACCAGTAGCGGAGTGTTTCCTTGCTCCTTTAAATGTTTTGCTAATTTTCCAGCCAAGGTAGTTTTACCAGCGCCTTGGAGACCTGCCAACATAATTACTGTTGGTGGGTTCTTTGCGAATCTAATTCGTCTGGTAGAGCCACCAAGAATCTGGACCAACTCTTGATGGATTAAGTCGAAGATCGCTTGCGCTTGATTTGTGCCAGCCTGCAAGGTAGCTAATAGCTCTAACGATTTTGGCTCGGCTTGTGCGACGAAATCATTGACAACTTCTAAGGCGACATCGCCATCAAGTAGCGCAGCTCTGATTTCGGCAAAGGTCTCTTGGATATCAGAGGTCGATAACTTCCCGCGATTTCGAAGCTTTCCGAATGCGCCGCTAAAGCGGGATGTTAGACCTTCAAACATAAGACATGAATATTAGTCGATAGCCAGGCGGATATTCTCCGCAACTTCTCTAGCGCGCGATGGGCTCAGTTTTTCGCCATTAATCTCAGTCACATACAAGGTATCGATTACTTCTGCGCCCAGAGTCGAGGCTATAACAGATTTAATATCTATATTTAACTTCTGAAATTCTGAACCAATTGTGAATAGCAGCGCTGGTTTATCGTGACTTCTAATCTCAATAATTGTGGAAATTTCACTTGAATCTTGGATTACTTCTACTTCTGGGGCCGGCACCAAGACATTGCTAAACGGAGCATAGGCCTTGGCTTTTGCTTCGATTCTCTCTCGAATCACTGAGGGGTCTGCCAATCCATTTTGTATCGCTTTTAAGAGTTCTGATTCCGTCGGTAATTGTGCAAAAGAATCCAAATTAACTAACCAATTCATTGCTGCAGCAGATTGATAGGTTCTGGTCTTCGCTGCTCTAATATCAAATTTCGCGAGATTGAGAACTCCAGCGACAACAGAGAATAACCCCGTACTATCAGGTGCAATGATTTCTATCGCATAACTATCATTAGATTCTTTGAGAGATACTGACAATTCACCAGATTCAGCTAATCGCTTCTGTTCTTCGCTCAATTCCATCTCTGGTGCAACTAGGGACCCCTTCATTGCGTGTTTTACCTGACTAACTAATTGATTAACTAATTTAGCCTTCCAATCGCTCCATGCCGCTTTCCCTGTGGCCTCACCATCAGCGATTGCCAGTGCATGAAGTAACTCTAGATGTTGTAAATCAGGCACTAATTGCATTACTTGTTGAATAGTCGCGGGATCATCTAAATCTCGTCTAGTAGCGATACTTGGTAACAAAAGGTGATGCAACACTAAAAACTTTAAGGTATCCACTTCTGTTTTTGAGAAACCTATTCGCTCAGCAATTGGTTCGATCAGCTCCGCTCCTCTAATCGAGTGATCAGCTTGGGTTCCTTTTCCGATGTCATGAAATAGCGCGCCAACTAGGAGTAGGTCAGGTCGATGTACTGTGCGTGTTAATTTCGCAGCTTGAATCGCAGTTTCAACCATATGGCGATCGACAGTATGTCTATGGAGAACATTTCGCTGCGGTAATGATCTAACTTTGCTCCACTCTGGAAACCAATTCTCAATTACTCCGGCTTGATCCAAGGCCTCCCATACCCTTTCGATGGCACTTCCACCCCCGATAAATGCGACTAAATCTTCTCTTGCTTCACGAGGCCATGGATTACCTAGATTTTGCGAACTAATTAATTGACACGAATCCATAGAGATCGGAAGCCCGAGTTGGGATGCCTTTGCTGCCGCACGCATGCTTACTGTCGGATCTACCTGTTCAATGATGACTTCATGGTTCTCGACCGCGATGTTCTTGCCAACACTAGTTGGGCGAGACTTACGGAAAAAAGAACGATTCTTTCGATTATCAAAGTAATGCCACGCGACATTTAATTGATACTCAACACTTCTTGCGATGGTTGCAACTGTGCCCATAAGTGCATCAGCATCAACGTAACCTAACTGCGCCGCGACCTTATCTTGCTCGTGAAACAAGAGTTGGTCTTTATCTCGACCGCTTACTTGATGTAGGGAATCTCTAATATCTAATAATTTTGACTCCATAACATTGATGTTCTCAAGAGAACTTTCTTCGAATTGAATCACTTCACTTAGCGCGATAGCTCGAAGAGCACTCATATCGCGCAAACCGCCACGAGCTTCCTTAATGTCAGGTT
>CAWULI010000088.1:0-3810 GCA_963923155.1 uncultured bacterium | reverse complement strand
ATAGCTCTGGCCTAATTATTTGGGGCCTATTAAGTAGCGTCGGGTTATCTGCAATATTTGCCGCCTCTCCAACGGCATTTAATATCTTGAAATGGTCTGGCGTGATTTACTTGACGATTCTTTCGATACAAACGCTGTTGGAATTACGAAATGAAGCCGGCAAATTCGAATATGAATCCGGAAGTCGCGCAAAGGACTTTCGAAACTCATATCGAATTGGAATTACCACTAACCTAACCAACGTAAAAGCTGCGGTTTTTAGCGTTGGTTTGGTTCCGCAATTCGTGCCAAAGAATTTCAACCTAGGTCTTGGCATCTTCATTCTCTGTTGCGTCTGGGCGGTCATATCGTTTAGTTGGTATGCCCTAATGATCACGGTTGTCGATCGATCCTCTAAATGGATTCAAAAGCCAAAGGTCAGACGAGCGCTCACCGCTTTCTCGGCGGTCGGTATCGCCGCACTTGCAATCGGATTGGCCTTTACTCGTGCGAATTAGCGAATTCTGGAACCGGTTAAATCAGGTGTACGTAGATGCGGAGACCTTCGCAAGAGATGTGGCGATCACTGAACTTAATTCGATGACGATAAATGAGGCGCTGGCTATTGGACTTGAGCCAGATGAGATCTGGAAGATCTTGGTAAGACGTGAACCTGATCTCGATAACCGTTGGAACTAAGCCAGCATCTGCAGCGAGTTTTCAAAAATAATATCAGCGTCGTAATCGATTGTGGCTACGTGATAACTATTGGTGAGTTCGATGCGCTGCTTTTGCGAAGATCCAATCTCGCCCATGTAAATATCGGTGTTGTATACCGGTAACACGTGGTCATCTTTTGAATGAAAGATCATGAAAGGCACTTTGATTTGCGGAAGTTTCGCGCGTGAATCTTTGAGAAGTTTACGTAGTTGCACGACGCCCTTTAATGGAAGTGCGTTATAAGACCATTCGCTTACTCCTGGTCTCTTGATATCGCCACCGACCGCTTTCATCTTTGGCACGAATTTGGATAGCACTGGCAGGAAATATTGCGCTGGGCCTTTGATTGTGATCATGGGATTTACGAAGACTAAACCGGAGATTTTCTGACCGAAACGGTGTGCTACTTGGATCGACGTGGCGCCACCCATAGATAAAGCAAAGACGAAAACTCGATCGCATTTTTGTAATAATTCTTCGACATCTTTGGATGCGCGATCTGGCCACTCTTGCCAATTAACTTCATTTAGATCCTGCCACTTTGTGCCGTGACCCGGTAAACGTGGAATTCTTACTGTGTAACCTTTATCATTTAGAAAATGTGCCCAAGGTCGCATACTCGCTGGCGATCCCGTAAATCCGTGTACAAGAACGATTCCGGTCTTCGCATTTGGACCGCTGCCATCAGCTGCAAAGTCGCTTAACCAACCAGCCGGCGCTTGCAAAGGATCATTCGAAGGTGCATTTGTCATATCTTAAATTTACACTTCATCCGATATGAATGGCGATAGTAAATCAAAGGATCCTAAAAAGATTGCCTGGCAGGCAACTTTCGATGAACTCGGTCGCCATCTCTCTACAACCACCTTTGTCGTAGTCGATCTCGAAACCACGGGTGGCTCCCCTGGTCTAAATGCGATCACCGAAATCGGAGCACAGAAAGTTCGTGGTGGTGAGGTAATCGGCGAATTTCAAACTTTAGTAAATCCCGGAGTACCACTTCCCCCTTATATAACAGTCTTGACTGGCATCACCGAGAGCATGCTCATTCCCGCGCCGACGATTGATCAAGTACTACCTCAATTTTTAGAATTTCTCGGAAGTGAAAGCGAAACGGTATTAGTCGCCCATAATGCGCCATTCGATGTCGGATTCCTCAAAGCCGCAACCACATCATTGGAATATCAATGGCCAAAGTTTCAAGTATTAGACACGGTCCGAATCGCGCGACAAGTTTTAACCAAAGATGAAGTTCGCAATTACAAATTAGAGACTCTTTCTCAGTTCTTCAAGACCGAAACCTCACCAACCCACCGCGCACTTGATGATGTGCGAGCAACTGTTTCGGTATTGCACGGATTGCTCGAACGTTTAGGTTCATTTGGAATATTTACTCTGGAAGAACTCAAGGAATTCTCCAATCGAATTACTAAAGCACAAGCGGCAAAGAAGCATTTGGCGGCCAATCTGCCGGCTTCGCCTGGTGTTTATATTTTCAAAGATGCCAAAGGCGAACCACTTTATGTCGGTACTTCGAAGAATTTAAGGGCTCGCGTACGCACCTATTTCACCGCAGGTGAAACTCGTAAACGAATCCGCGAAATGATCAGCATTACTGAATCTATCGATTGCATTGTTACGCCTACCGCACTTGAAGCTCAGGTCCGAGAACTTCGTTTGATCCAAGGGGCTCAACCACGTTACAACCGTCGCTCTCGATTTCCAGAGCGGGTGGCTTGGCTCAAATTAACCGATGAAAATTTCCCGCGTCTGGCAATTACTAAAGGTGCGCCTAAGGATCCATCGGGTGCGATTGGCCCGATAGCTGGTGGTTTGGCGATAGAACTTGCGATGGCCGCGGTTCATGAATATCTACCACTGCGTCAATGTAAACCGAAGATCACCGATCGCTCTATAAAAACCGCCTCGCCTTGCATTCTCTTTGAAATCAATCGATGTGGCGCTCCATGTATTGGGCATCAATCACATTCAAGTTATAACGAAATAGTCGCAGAATACAAGAATCTCCTTGAGGTGGATTTTCGAAAATTATCTGATACTTCGTCACTGAAGATGTCCGAGCTATCGTTGAATGAAAAGTTCGAAGAGGCGATCGAGGTGCGAGATCGCTACGCTCATTTGGCGCGGGCCGCAGCCAGAATCGAAAGACTTAATTCGATCGCCAAATTGCCAGAGTTAATCATCGCTAAACCTGTTGGTGAATTCTGGGAATTTGCCTCGATCAAATATGGACGCTTGGCCGCGACTAATAACTCCAGCCCAACAATTTCCGTGACAGATGCGCTCTCTACTCTTAATTTGATGGCGGAGCAAATCACCAATGAAGGATTTTTACAGCAGGTCAACTACGAAGAGGTCGAATTGATTCTTAATTACCTCGAATCAGATGGCATCAGAATAGTTAGCGTAAGTGGCGAATATGCCTTCTCTGCTTTCGGCCCCAATTCCCAATTAGCCAAATTTTATAGATTAAATAATCTCAATAATTATGATTTGACCAACGCTTGAGTAAATTCGACCCAACGAATCAATAAATCAGCAGCAGCCCCAGAATCAATCGCCTGCTTAGCTGCATCTATTCCTGCACTGATTCGAGAGTGCAGGTCATACTCCAGATCTCCGTTATATGCCGCTATTGCCGAAGCTGCATTTAGCAAAACCGCATCTCGCGGTGCACCTGTTTCGCCGGCAAATATTCGTTTTGCGATCTCAGCATTTTGATTGGCATCTCCGCCTACCAATTCCGAAATCGGCGCCCGATTAATTCCAAAATCATTCGGGTCGATCAAACCTGATTGAATCTCACCATTTCCAATGGACAAAACTTGGGTCGTAGTAGCCAGCGTTATCTCATCCAGTCCATCATCGCCGCGGAAAACGAAACCATCGACTCCTCGATCACCTAGTACTTGTGCCATTACTAAGTGCATTCGATCGTTAGCCACTCCAATTGCAGCCGCCTTAGGTTTTGCCGGGTTTGCCAGCGGTCCCAAGATATTAAAAACGGTCGGTACGCCTAATTCTTTACGAACCGAAGCGGCATGGCGCATCGCTGGATGAAAATTAGGCGCAAAACAGAAACCGATTCGA
>CAWULI010000087.1:0-3876 GCA_963923155.1 uncultured bacterium | reverse complement strand
CCTTGATCGCCATTTGTGCAGCAGACGTAGGTAACTTCAATACCTTTTGCAGTCCATTGTGCAACAGTTCCACTGGCGCCGAAATCGGCATCATCAGGATGTGCGTTGACTACTAATACGCGAGAAATCTCTTTATCGTCCCTGGGTTCCATTAGCGTATTCTCCCATGCCCAATAGAATGCGACTCCATGTCTGAAGACCCGCTACTTAAAGGACTAAATCCGCAACAGAGTGCGGCCGTAGTTCATGCTGGTTCACCTCTATTAGTTGTGGCAGGCGCAGGTTCCGGTAAGACGCGAGTCCTTACTCGTCGAATCGCATATTTAATGGCGCGGCGTAATGTGCGACCATTTGAAATTTTAGCGATTACTTTTACCAATAAAGCAGCGGGCGAAATGAAGAACCGCGTCGCAGAATTAGTCGGCCCAGTTGCGAAATCGATGTGGGTCTCTACATTTCACTCTGCTTGTGTGCGAATTTTGCGACAAGAGGCGCACAGATTGGGATATACCAACAACTTCACTATCTACGATAGCTCAGATTCACAGCGGTTAATCGCCTTGGTTGCCAAAGATCTCAACTTGGATCCAAAACGCTATCCGCCAAGGCAATTCGGCTCGACCATCTCTAACGCCAAGAACGAATTACTCGGTCCCGCTGATTATTTGAATTCAACTAGCAATCAATATGAACAAATTACCGCAGATGTTTACACGCTCTATCAAAAGCGCCTTGGCCAAGCCAATGCCATGGACTTTGACGATTTGATCATGAAGAGTGTGGAAGCGCTACAAAGATACCCAGAAGTAAAAGCCAAATTACGTTCAAGATTCAGACATATCTTGGTTGACGAGTATCAGGATACTAATCACGCTCAATATGTTCTAGTTAAAGAATTGGTTGGAAAAGATGAAGAGGGGATACCTGCAGCAGAGCTATGCGTAGTAGGAGATGCCGATCAATCAATATATGGATTCCGTGGCGCGACGATTCGCAATATTTTGCAATTCGAATTGGATTATTCCGATGCGCAGACCATCCTGCTCGAACAGAATTATCGCTCAACTCAGAACATCTTAAGCGCCGCCAATGCGGTTATCGAACAGAACCAAGATCGCAAAGCAAAAAACCTCTGGTCCGAATCGGGTCCAGGAGCTTCTTTAGTTGGTTATGTTGCAGAGAGCGAACATGACGAAGCAGAGTTCATTACCGGCGAGATCAAGAAATTAGCTAACGAGGGGATCTCTAAGAATGGTGATACCGCAATCTTCTATCGCACCAATGCCCAATCCCGTGTTTTCGAAGAAGTTTTCATGCGCTCTGGGCTTCCCTACAAAGTTGTTGGTGGAGTTCGATTTTATGAAAGACGTGAAATCAAAGATTTTATTGCCTATTTAAAGGTCCTGGTTAATTTAGAAGATGAAGTTTCGCTACGCAGAATTATCAATGTCCCTAAGCGTGGCATTGGAGATCGTGCTATTGAATCTATTGAAAATGTGGCAACATCTCGCGGAATCTCTTTCTGGCAAGCGCTAAATACAGTGGCTAATAACAGCGAGTTGGGTGGTCGCGCAACATTGGCATTAACAAATTTCGTTTCGTTAATAATGGCGCTCCATGTCTTAGTAGAGGCAAATACCAAGCCTTCTAAAATTCTCGAAGCGGTACTCGAACAATCAGGAATGCTCGCCGAACTTCAAGCAAGCTCAGACCCTCAAGATGAGTCTAGGGTTGAAAATTTAGAAGAATTAGTCGCGGTCTCGATGGAGTATGAAGAGACATCAATAGACGATCTGCCAGAAGGTAGTGAGATTTCATTAGCTGGTTTCTTGGAGCAAGTTTCGTTGGTGGCGGATTCTGACGAGATTCCTGAAGGTGAAGACCATGGTGGTGTGATTACTTTGATGACGCTACACACTGCAAAAGGTTTGGAATTTCCGACTGTTTTCTTAACCGGAATGGAGGATGGCATCTTTCCGCACTCTAGAACCCTTGGAGAGCGAGATGAATTGGAAGAAGAGCGTCGCTTGGCATATGTAGGTCTAACTCGCGCACAAGAGCGTCTGTATTTAACACGTGCTGAATATCGAAGCGCATGGGGATCACCAAATTACAACCCACCATCTAGATTTTTGCAAGAAATTCCAGATCAATTAATCGAATGGCGCACTAGAACTTTTGCAACAAGACCAAAATTTGTCTCGGCACCGCCACCGCGTGCAACTGGAAAGAAAAGTACAAATTCGATTTCACTAGCCATCGGAGATCGTGTGTCACATGACACATTTGGACTTGGTACTGTGGTTCAGATTTCCGGCGAAGGTGATCGCGCTGAAGCGACAATAAATTTCGGGCAATTAGGTGAGAAGCGTTTATTGCTGCGGTATGCACCGGTCGAGAAGCTTTAATTCCAAGACTAAGATGCCGCTGTGGATTTATTTGAGTACCAAGCTCGGGACATATTTGAAAAACATGGCGTACCAGTCCTAGCAGGTGCGGTTGCAACAACAGCCGATGAAGCTTATGAAGCGGCAGCGAAAATTGGTGGCAAAGTCGTAGTCAAGGCCCAAGTAAAAGTTGGCGGTCGCGGTAAAGCCGGTGGGGTAAAAGTCGCCGATGATGCCAATGATGCGAAAAATAAAGCTTCCGCAATTCTCGGAATGGATATCAAAGGTCATACTGTTCATCGCGTGATGATTGCGCAGGCTGCTCCGATTGCAGAAGAGTATTACTTATCTATCTTGCTTGATCGATCTAATCGCCAATATCTTTGCATGGCATCTGTTGCTGGCGGTATGGATATCGAAGAGGTTGCAAGAACCGCACCAGAGAAGTTAGCGAAAGTTCCGGTATCTGCGGTGTCAGGTATTGATAGCGCTAAAGCCGCCGAAATTGTAAAACTCGGAAACTTTCCCACCGAAATATCAGCTGAGGTAGCACGAGTAATTGAATTGATCTGGCAGGTATTTCAAAAGGAAGATGCCACCTTGGTTGAAGTTAATCCATTGGTGAAAACTAATGACGGGCGAATTATTGCTTTAGATGGCAAAGTTTCGCTGGATGACAATGCCGATTTCCGTCAGCCAGATCATGAAGCGCTAATTGATAAGTCCGCTGCCAACGCTTTAGAAGAAGCGGCTAAAGCCAAAGGGCTAAATTACGTAAAGTTAGATGGCCAAGTCGGCATCATCGGAAATGGCGCAGGCTTAGTGATGTCTACACTCGATGTTGTGGCATATGCCGGTGAAAAGTTCGGAAATGTTCGCCCAGCAAACTTCTTAGATATCGGTGGCGGCGCATCCGCCGAAGTAATGGCTGATGGTTTATCGATCATATTGGGAGATCCAGAAGTTAAGTGCGTGTTTGTAAATGTGTTTGGCGGTATCACCGCTTGCGATGCGGTTGCTAACGGAATCGTAAAAGCGTTGGAGATGCTTGGTAGCGCTGCGACAAAGCCAATTGTGGTTCGTTTAGATGGCAACAATGTTGCAGAGGGGCGACGAATTCTTAATGAAGCAGCGCATCCATTGGTACAGCAACTCGACACGATGGATGGAGCCGCAGCGCGTGCGGCAGAGTTGGCGGGGAAATAATGTCGATCTTCATCAACTCAGATAGCAAAGTAATCGTTCAGGGTATGACCGGTTCCGAAGGAACCAAACACACCAAACGTATGTTGAAGGCCGGCACTAATGTCGTTGGTGGTGTCACGCCGGGCAAAGGTGGCCAGAGCGTTGATATGGATGGCAAAGTACTTCCGGTTTTCAATACAGTAGCCGAGGCAATGGCGGCAACTGGCGCCAATGTTTCTGTAGTTTTTGTACCCCCTAAGTTTGCCAAGGCCGCAGTAATTGATGCGATTGATGCCAAGATGCC
>CAWULI010000086.1:0-3885 GCA_963923155.1 uncultured bacterium | reverse complement strand
AATCATCATCTTCATCTTCATCATGGTCTTCAAATTTAGAGACTAAGGGCGATTCAAAAGGTTCAGCTTCATAAATCTCGTCATCTTCCCGATTACGTTTCGAAATTAGATTAACGATCTTTACTTTCAACCAAACGAAAGTGGATTTGATTCGAATGGCTACCTGTGAAAAAGGCGTTGCAGTAACTACTAATAGCCCGAAGGCAAAGACCAAAAATAAAACAGGGTATGTTAAAACCGGAGTAAGTAGCGCTTTAAGTGGTGTGCTGACACCATAACCTAACCATCCGCCACCATGGCGCATCGCGGTAGCGCCGGTACCAATCGAGCCATTAAGCATATGCGCCAAACCAGTAGCCGATAACAAGAGCGCGATAGTTCCGACCGTAATTCGAGCAGTTTCGCGTTTCTGGTCCGGAGTTCTAAATAATCTAATGGCAAAGAAAAGCAAGACGATTGGTGTCAGTATTCCGATTCGACCGAATGCGCCATAGAAGAATGAATAAAAGGCATGACTAACAATCGATTGGCTGTGCAACCAAGTACCGGCGATCGCAGCCAAACTGGCGATTACAAGTAATAGCGCTGCGCCATCTCTTTGGTGTGCTGGATCTAAATCTTTGGCCGCGCGAGTAGAGAATCTAATCACGTTGCCAAGCGCCTTTGCGAAGGTACGCCAAATTGCTAAGAGCGCTGCAATAATTCCCTTGCCAGCTCTTTTGCTTTTACTTCTTTTTGCACTTGCCTTCGCCACACGCAAAATCTTATCTGAAGGCTTTGCTTATACCTCGATGACAAGCGGGATGATCATTGGTTTTCTTCGATGTTCTTGACCAACCCAATTGCCAATTGTTTTTCTAACTACCTGTGAAAGTTGGTGAGTACCGTTAGTGCCTTGCGCAACCGCAGCTGCTAGCGCTTTTTCAATTCTGCTCTTTACTTCATCGAACATCTCGGGATCCTCATTAAAACCACGAGCATGAATATCAGGACCAGCAACTATGGTGCCTTTCTGCGCATCAATTACAACGACTACAGAAATAAATCCCTCTTCTCCAAGAATGCGACGATCTTTTAATGTGCTCTCAGTTATCTCGCCAATTGATTGGCTGTCAACATAAACAAACCCGCAAGGAACTGCACCTGCGACTTGCGCTTTACCATCTATTAGATCGACTACCATGCCATTTTCAACGACCACCGTGTTGTTTCGGTGCACACCGGTTTGAATAGCCAATTCTGCATTTGCCTTCATGTGGCGCCATTCGCCATGTATTGGCATTACATTCTTTGGCTTTACGATGTTGTAACAGTAGAGCAACTCACCTGCTGCGGCATGTCCTGAAACATGCACTAAAGCATTTCCCTTGTGAACCACTTTCGCACCTAGTCGAGTCAATTCATTGATGACGCGATATACCGGAGATTCATTGCCCGGAATCAATGATGAAGCTAGCACCACGGTGTCGCCGGGGCCAACGATTATGGAATGTTCGCCATAAGCCATACGTGAAAGTGCAGCCAGAGGCTCACCTTGCGAACCGGTGCAGATCAGGACCACATTGTCGCCGAACTTTTCGAGTTCATCCTGTTCGATCAATATGAAGGCTGGGATATTTAGATAACCCATGCGCGATGCGATCTCCATATTGCGCACCATTGATCGACCAATAAAACAAACTTTACGTTGATGCAGCGCGGCCAAATCAATTACCTGTTGCACGCGATGAATATGTGAAGAGAAGGATGCGACGATCACGCGACGTCTGGTATTTGCGATGATTCGATCCAATGTCGGCATGATCTCGCGTTCGGATGGCGTGAAACCTGGGATATCGGCATTTGTGGAATCAACTAGAAATAGGTCGACGCCTTCTTCGCCGAGCGATGCAAAGCGACGCAGATCAGTAATGCGATTATCAAGCGGTAATTGATCCATCTTGAAATCACCAGTGTGTAAAACCGTCCCAGCACTAGTTTTGATTGCAATTGCGAGGGCATCTGGAATCGAGTGATTTACCGCAACTGCTTCGATTTCGAAAGAACCGATCTTTACTTTTTCGCCATCTGCGATCTCGTGTGAAACTGCGGTGATGCGGTGTTCGCGTAATTTAGCTTGCGTTAATGCGAGCGTTAAAGGCGAACCATAAAGCGGGATATCTCCGCGTTCGCGCAATAAATAAGGAACGGCGCCGATATGGTCCTCGTGTCCATGCGTTAACACGATACCGACTACATCTTGCAAACGTTCGCGAATATAGGAGAAATCCGGCAGGATCAAATCAATTCCGGGTTGGCTCTCTTCCGGGAAAAGCACGCCAATATCAACAATTAATAATTGGCCATCGAATTCGTAGACGGTCATGTTGCGACCGATTTCGCCTAAACCACCAAGCGCGACAAGACGCAGACCATTCTTACTTAATTTAGATGGCTCGCCTAAGTTTGGATGCGGGTGATTACTCATTAAACATTCACGCCGCCGGCACGAAGATCAACTTTTAATTGTTCGATCTGTGCGGGTGTGGCATCGACTAAAGGTAAACGGGTATGGCCGCCAGGTAGGCCCATTAGATTCAAAGCGGCTTTGGTAAGTATCGCGCCTTGAGTGCGGAAGGTTCCGGTGTAAATAGGTAATAACTTCTGATGAATTTCTAAGGCTTTGGTCGCATTACCCGCAAACCATGCATCCAACATTTCGCGCAGATCTTTACCAACTGTATGTCCGCAAACGCTTACAAAACCAACTGCACCGACTGAAAGCAGCGGCAAATTCAAGATGTCGTCGCCAGAATAGACCGGAATACCGCACCGCTTAATTACCCAAGAGGTAGATGCCACATTTCCTTTGGCATCTTTAAGGGCCACGATATTTTTATGTTCGGCTAATTTAACGATGGTGTCTGGTTCGATCTCTACACCAGTACGGCCAGGGATGTCATAGATCATTACTGGTAGATCTACCGCATCTGCGATCGCGCGAAAGTGGGCTTCGATTCCTGCTTGCGGTGGTTTGTTGTAGTAAGGAGTTACAACCAATAATCCATCAGCGCCAACTTTCTGCGCATGAATTGCTTGTTCTACTGAGTGCGCAGTCTCATTGTTTCCGGCACCGGCAATGACTTTGGCTTTACCGGCAACTGCAGCTTTAACAACGCGGATGATCTCGTCTTTCTCATCGTCGTTGGTAGTCGGCGCTTCACCAGTGGTGCCAGAGACCACGATTGCATCATGGCCAGTTGAGACCAAATGTTTGGCAAGGGTTTCGACGCCCGCCCAATCAACTGAAAGATCAGCTTTAAATGGCGTCACCATTGCGGTGATTAATCGACCGAATGGTGGCGTGATCATGAGTAAATTCTACTTAGAACTAAGGTGCAACGCGACCAGATTTATTGAAAGCTTCATGCACCAGCGGCATCTTCTGCGCGAAGAAGGCCTCCATCTTCTCTGCGACCATCTCTATTTCACGCTGTGGGTAGCTCGGGAAGTGCGAGCCTTCGCTTGAAGTACGAAGCGATAAGAAGTTCATCAATGCGCGCGCATTCATAGTCACATACATAGATGAATAGGTCGCAACAGGCAAAGTTGCACGTGCTACTTCGCGAGCAATACCAGCATCCAACATCTTTTGATAAGCATCATATGCCGCAATGTATGCCTTCTTCATTTCTGCGACCATCAATTGATATTGCTCTGATGTTCCATCTTCGAAGGTGTAATGGCCGGTCTTGCCAACTTGAATCAATTTACGTTCTTTGCTTGGAATATAGAAGACTGGTTTTAATTCTCGATAACGACCGGATTCCTCGTTATATGACGCGATGCGATGGCGCATGAATTCACGGAATACGAAGATCGGCGCGCTAATAAAGAAGGTAAAAG
>CAWULI010000085.1:0-3939 GCA_963923155.1 uncultured bacterium | reverse complement strand
TCTGGTCGCGCATCGTAGTGCCATCGTTGTCAATTTGGAAATACCCGACTTTCCAGCATCAAATCTAATAAACCGCGATCAACATTTAACCCTTCGAAATTCTCGTACTTGGTATTTGGTCTTCCGTGATTTGCAATCCCAAAATTGCCATCGAATTCCCAGAGTGAATAACCCCAACCCAATTCTTTGAAGATGTCGAATAAATCCTTAAACCAAGAGAGCGCCACATCGTTATCGGTGTATTTGTAGCAACCGAATTCTCCAATGTGCACCGGTCGCCCCATATTGGAAACATCCACCCATGGTTGGTAGAACGCGCGTAACGAATCGCGATTCCAGAAAGTACCGTTATATTCGCAAGGATAGGTAGGTACCGGCATTCCCTTGCTGCCATCCCACCACTCTGCTTTGTAGTGCGAGACCAACATGGGTTGGTAACCACGACCACTATGGATTACTTCTAGATCGGCAAGTTCTGGCATCGCCAAATGTCCGCCGGCCAGGCCATTAATCACTACTAAACGATCTGGATCAACTTTGCGAATTGTATTTGTGATGCGACGAATCAAGTGCTTATGGATGTCTCTGGTAAATCCACGTTGTCCGATATCCGGCGGTTCATTTACTAAATCGAAACTCACTTCGGTTTTGTATTTGCCTTTATAGCGCTGAGCTAAATTCACCCAAAGTTTTTCAAAGGCATCTTGTGCGATCTGATCTGCCCATAAGTTATAGCGCTCGCGTTCCCAACCGTTGATGCAATATCCAGGCGCGCGATGCAAATTTATGCTGGCATGAATATTGTGCGAGATCGAGCTTTCTACGTATGAATCAAGGGTTTTTAGGAAGCTTTCGAGCGGCTTGCCCTCGATATCAGTCAGCCAGAAACGATAATCAATCGGGATACGTAAGAAATTGAAATCGTATTTCTGCATGAAATCGAGCATTCGGTTATCCGCTGGTAGCGGCTTCTCCATCCAATCACTTGAATAAGCCCACTGCGCATTGAAGCCATAACCCAATTGGGTCAGATTATGTAACGCCATCAGAGTTGTTTGGCTAACCAATCTGCCTGGACCAGCGCATTTGCAGCGCCACCACCTTCATGGCGATTAAATGCCCAGATCTGAGTATCGATCTTTCCCGCATAGTGATTGCGCATTGCGAAGATAGTGTCTGGTGGACAGATTGGGTCATGCATTCCTATGCTAACTAATGCTTTCGCTTTTGCCTTAGTAACTAAATTCATGCAATCAAAATAAGAAAGCGTTCTTAGAGATTGATCCACCAGTAATCGATGCGAACGCAGATAGTTAGCGATCTCTTGATATGGATATTCATCGGTCATTTCAATGGCGCGATCGAAGTGGCATAGAAATGGCACATCGGGCATAGTGGCAAAGACCTCTGGGTTTAGTGACGCCGCAGCAAGCGAAATGCCACCACCTTGCGAACCACCGGTCGTCACAATTCGATTTGGATCAACATTTGGCAATGATTTACCGGCACGCGTGAATGCCACCGCATCAGTGAATACCCTGCGATAGTAATAATTATCCGGATTATCGATTCCGGAAGTCATGAATCCTGGGTATTGGTTGTTGCGCGGATAATTGCCATCAGGAGTTTCGCCGCGACGATGGCTACTTCCTTGGCCGCGAGTATCCATTACCAATGTCGGATATCCAGCGCTGGGCCAGAACAACCATTCGGTCGCTTCGCCGCGACCGCCACCGTATCCTTCGAAAATCGTGATAAGCGGTGCCGGTTTTTCCAGGTGCTTCGGTGTCAAAAACCATCCTTTGATCGGATCGCCGTTGAATCCTTTGATTGTTACATCATAAATATCGAGAGTTTTTATTTGAGTAACAAGGGGAGTAAGAACCGCCGGTTCGTTTGGGATCAACTTAAGAGTGCGTTCCCAGAATTGATCGAAATCAGATTGCTTTGTTAGCGCCGGTTTGTAGTGTTCCAGCTCGGCTTGCGATTTCCCGATCACCATTTTTACTCCTTAATCGACCTTTATTAATTGATGGCTGTAAAGATTGGCATATTGCCCATTTAATTCCAATAGCTCCGAATGGGTACCTTGTTCGACGATTTTTCCATGATCAAGTACCAATATCTTGGTGGCATTTCGCACCGTCGAAAGTCTATGCGCGACCACAAAGGTGGTCTTATCTTTTAAGATCTCAGAGATCGCCTTTTGAATTAGCGATTCAGATTCAGAGTCCAGAGCCGAGGTCGCTTCATCCAGAATCAGGATCTTGGGTTGCCTGATCAGCGCTCTCGCGATTGCAAGTCTCTGTTTTTGACCGCCGGATAACTTCGCGCCACGATCTCCGACCAAGGTATTTAATCCTTCCGGTAATTGCTCGACAAAACCAAGTGCGTTGGCATCTTTTAGCGCTTTTATAACTAGGGCATCATCAATATCTTTTAGACCGTATGCAATATTCTCTTTGATGGTGCCGTCAAAGAGAATGGATTCTTGCGGCACCACGCTAATAGATTTTCTAACCGAACGAAGATCTAGATCTTGCAGATTGAAACCGTCTAATTCAATCGAGCCTTTGGTGGGTTTCAAGAAGCCAATCACCAGATTAATCAAGGTTGATTTTCCAGATCCTGAGCTACCGACAAGCGCTACCAATTCACCTGGTTTGGCACTGAAATCAATATCAGTAAGGGCATTCTTCGCGCTCTCTGGATATTTGTAACTAACTGATTTGAATTGAATTACGCCATTTACCTTGGCTAACTCTAATTTGCCCTGATTTTCCTCGATATCTGGTGACTCCAAGACCACACCAAGAGATTTGACCGAATTTAAACCTTTTGCAATCAGCGGCATCAAACTAGATAACAAAATCACTGAACCAATTAATTGTCCGAAATAACTACTTAGTAAAACCACCTCACCTGTTGAGATATTGATGAATCCAGTCCAAGCGCAGTAGATTGCGAAGATCAAACAGAGTGCATTGGCCATCTGGAAGATGACCCAGCTACCAGCATTAAAGCGGGCATTAAATGCGTCCAGGCTAAGCCCGGCACGCTTCACATTGGAAAATGAGCGATACATAGTTTCAAGCGCATCATCTTCCAGTGCATGCGCACGGGTAACCGGAATCAAAGTTGTCATTTCGTTGACGTTATTAGACATCTTTTCGATCTCTTCGCGGAAAGCCTCATTACGTAAGTGCGAAGTACGGCGCATTTTGATAATGAAGATCGCTGAGATTGGTACTAAAACTAAGAAGAAAGGCATGAACTGCGGCACTTTGATGGCAGAGATAATGATGCAACCGATGATGCCATTGAGAGCCGCTTGACCACCATCTGACATATTGCGAAGCATCTGCTCGATATTTTCAACATCTCGGATAACTTTGGATTGGATTAAGCCCGCATTGGTCTTATGAAAAAAACCCATCGATAGTTGTTGCAATCTTTCAACTAATGAGGATCGTAGATTGTTCTCAATATTTCGAATTCCGCGGCTTAGGTATTTAACGTAAAGCAAATTAGTAGGGAAGTTCTGAAGGATTACAAAAATGAATATGAATGCATTAATGACCACTGAACGAACTGAACTTTTCTGGATAAGGTCATCGATTAAGTTAGCTGTCACAAGCGGCAAGACCCATGCTGGTGAGTGCTTTACCGCAAAGAAGAAGACCGCAAGAGCAAAATTTCGCTTCTCATCCGACAATAAGTAGCGCAAAGTAGCAATTGGTCGCTCACCTGAGAAGCGATGCTCCAAAGTGGCCTCATGCATGTCACGAGATTAGCGTGATGTCCGGCATTGTCACGAGTAGATTCTTGGATTTTCTTATGAGTTAGGCTCGCCCTATGGCACATAATCCAGATCGAGAATCTTACTTCCCGAAGATCGAGAAGAAGCACGGCCAACCGATGAAATATTGGTTTCAGGTC
>CAWULI010000084.1:0-3975 GCA_963923155.1 uncultured bacterium | reverse complement strand
CCAAATCGCGAAGTTGGTGCAAAGAAACCCGTTACTTGATAGCCCCAAGACGGTGCATAGGGATGTTCAGTAACTGGCAGGAATTCAATATGTGTGAAGCCTTGCTTTTTCACGTAGTCGATTAATTCAACTGCTAGTTCTTTGTAACTTAAGCCGACTTTCCAAGAACCTAAATGAACTTCGTATACCGAGACCGGTGAGCGCCAAGATTGAAAATCTTTGCGGGCCGACATCCAATCTTTATCGTTCCATTGGTAATTAGATTCATTGACAATCGATGCGGTACTTGGTGGCACTTCGCATTGGCGCGCCATTGGATCAGCGTGATCCACCCATTGCCCCCAGCTGCTGCAGATCGCATATTTATATTTAAGGCCAATGCCTACATTTGGTAAGAATGTCTCCCAGATACCGGAAGTTCCGATGCGCACCATCGGATTGGTCTTCTTATCCCAGAAATTGTTGTCATGAATCAAACTAACTGCAGATGCATTTGGCGCCCAGACGCTAAACGCGGTTCCGATTAGATTTCCTGATTTATCGCGCTTAACTTGAGCGCCGAGCGCTTGCCAGAGTTTCTCGTGGCGCCCTTCGTTAAATAAATGTAGATCAACTTCACCGATTGAAGAGTTGGGGTTTAAAAATGAGGTCATAGTTCGACTTTAACAATGTGTGCCACTTTGCCAACTGGACGGCTGGGGATTAAACGTATGAAGGTATGCGGGCTCCATTGATATTTCTGCCCATCTATTAGATCCGTTACCTGGAAAGAATCTTGCTTAAAGCCAAGCGCGTTCATATCCCAATGCACCGTGGTCTCTTGGTTATAAGTTGGATCTAGATTTACTACGATCAAAATCAAGTTATCACCTTCGCGCTTTGAATAAGCGATGATTGCCGGATTTTCGGAGTGGTGGAAGTGCAAGTTACGTAGTCGTTGTAGCGCAATGTTTTCTTTGCGGATCTTATTTAATTGTGCGATAAATGGCGCAAGAGTTAAGCCATTCTTAGCCGCACCATCCCAGTCACGCTTCTTTATCTGGTACTTCTCGGATTCCCAATACTCTTCTTTGCCTTCTGCCAAAGGTTTTGATTCGTAAAGTTCGTAACCGGCGTACATTCCCCAAGATGGAGTTAGAGTCGATGCCAGCACTGCACGTAGCGCGAACATCGCAGGGTTTCCACCTTGCAAGTGATACGGCAAGATGTCAGGGGTATTTACCCAGAAGTTTGGTCTAAAAAAGGCGCTAGTTCCGTGCGCGACCTCGTTACCGTAGTTAGTTAATTCTTCTTTACTGGTGCGCCATGTGAAGTAGGTGTAAGACTGTTGGAATCCAGCTTTTCCTAGCGCGTGCATCATCGCAGGTTTTGTAAAAGCTTCAGCTAAGAAGATTACCTCAGGGGATTCTTTATAAATCGTCGCTAAAACATCCTGCCAGAAGTGCACTGGTTTGGTGTGTGGGTTATCAACGCGGAAGATCTTTACGCCCTTTGAGATCCAAAGACGAAGCAAGCGAAGCACTTCATTACGAATTCCTTGATAATCCTGATCGAAGTTAATCGGGTAGATATCTTGGTACTTCTTCGGTGGATTCTCTGCGTAAGCAATCGAACCATCGGGGCGATGGCTAAACCACTCTGGATGGCTCTTTACCCATGGATGATCCGGCGATGCCTGCAGCGCAAAATCCATCGCAATCTCGATGCCTAAAGTATTTGCAGCCTTTACGAATTCTTCGAAATCTTTCATGGTGCCAAGATCCGGA
This sequence comes from uncultured bacterium, assembly GCA_963923155.1. Lineage (GTDB taxonomy): Bacteria > Actinomycetota > Actinomycetes > Nanopelagicales > Nanopelagicaceae > ZLKRG08. The sequence continues at coordinate 2,209 of CAWULI010000084.1, read as the reverse complement.
TGAATAGTGTCGTGGCCACCTTCTTTGCCACCGATCGCCCAAGGCACGCCAGGATCATTTGGCCCAGGATTTAAAGTGTTATTTGGTCCCTTTCGAAATTGCACGCCAATCGGATGAACTGGCGGCAGATACAGCACATCAAAGCCCATCTCCTTAACACCAGTAAGTCGTTTAGTTGCAGCTTTGAAGGTGCCCCCTTCGGAGCGTGGGAAGAATTCATACCAAGCGCCGACTAATGCGCGATCGCGTTCTGATCTAATCGGATAACTTTCAGATCTCGATAGTAATTTCTTAATTGGATTCTTGTGGAAATAATCTTTAACGGATTCATTAGTTGCTTTGGAAAAGCGCGTAGCCGGACTCTCTTTTTTATCTCGCAAGGTTTTAATAAGTGGCTCTAACAATGATTTTGATGCGGAGTCACTTTTAATTGCCTCTTCAAATAACAGAGCTCCGATCTCGCACATCAATTCGCTATCGACATTTGCTGCGATTTTGATCTCGCCATCATGTAACCAAGTGGCAAAAGGATCATCGTAAGTCTCGATGTAAAAGCTAAATTCACCAAGGCCATTGGTATTGACCCAAGTTTGATAGCGGTTAGTACCGGGCCAAGCTTCATGCATCAAAGAGCGGCAGACTTCGGTGCCTTTGGCATCAACAACCACTGCTTGCGCACCGTAAGCATCATGACCTTCGCGGATTACGGTTGCTTCTACTTTAAATTTCTCAAGCGGAATCGTTTTGACAGGAACGAACTCACCACCGAACCAGATTGTTGGGGAGATATCACTGGCAGGGATTCGATTGATCAACCAGAACCTTCCGTATTTCCAGGATCAGCTGCGCTGACGTCCGCCAAACGGTACTTGTCGAGCGCTTGTATTACAAGGGATTCTTTGACTTCGCCATCTTTAGCCAACTGTGCCAAGGTCGCAACCGCGATTGATTCGGCATCGACTTTGAAGTGGCGGCGAAGTGCACCGCGAGTATCAGATAGACCAAAACCATCGGTGCCAAGAGAGACAAATGATTGCTTGACCCAAGGTTGTATCTGATCTTGAACTGCGCGCATGTAATCGCTAACTGCAATTACTGGACCGTTTGCATTTTCGAGTTTCTTGGTGATGTAAGCGCTCTGCTTGTTACGTGGGTGTAGCAAGTTGTGGCGGTCCACAGCTAATCCATCGCGACGTAGTTCGTTCCAAGATGTTACCGACCAGACGTTGGCATTGATATCCCAATCCTCGGCCAATAACTTCTGCGCCTTTAACGCAGCATTTACCGCGACACCGGATGCCAAAATATTGGCGCGACGCTTACGACCCTTTGCTTCGCTTAGAAGATAAATGCCCTTCAAAATGCCATCGATATCGACATTAGCTGGCTCCGCTGGTTGCAAATATGGCTCGTTATAGACGGTGAGGTAATACATGATGTTCTCGCTGTTATCGCCATACATGCGACGTAGACCATCTTTGACGATATGACCGATCTCGTATGCGTATGCTGGATCATAAGAAACAATCGCAGGGTTGGTTGATGCTAATAACTGTGAATGGCCATCTTCGTGTTGTAGACCTTCGCCATTTAATGTAGTGCGACCAGCAGTTGCGCCAAGTATGAATCCGCGCGCCATTTGATCCGCCGCTGCCCAGAATGCATCTCCAGTGCGTTGGAATCCGAACATCGAATAGAAGATGTATATCGGAATCATCGGTTCGTTATGCGTTGAATAAGAAGTACCAACCGCAGTGAAAGATGCTGTCGAACCGGCTTCGTTGATTCCTTCATGCAAGATCATGCCGGTCGGTGCTTCTTTGTAAGAGAGCATCAATTCGCGATCTACTGAGATGTATTTCTGTCCATTTGGGTTGTATATCTTCATCGTTGGGAACAATGAATCCATACCGAAAGTACGTGCTTCATCAGGAATAATTGGCACGATACGTGATCCAAGTCCTGGATCCTTGACCAAATCTTTTAGTAAACGAACGAAAGCCATCGTGGTAGCAACTTCTTGTTGACCAGAACCTCGTTTTACTGATTCGTAAGCTTCATCCGCAGGTTGTGGCAGTGGCTTTGATTCGGCGCGACGGGAAGGAATCGCTCCACCTAGGGCTGCGCGACGTTCCATCAAATATTTATGCTCCGGGCTACCTTCTTCGAATTTGAAGTAAGGAGGCAAATACTTATCTAACTTCTCATC
>CAWULI010000083.1:0-4018 GCA_963923155.1 uncultured bacterium | reverse complement strand
TCCCATCGATTTCAATTGAGAATAGTTTGATCACGATCATCAGTATCTTGGCAGTGACTACCGTAATAAGTTTGGCTGCGACCAGAGCTAAGAAAGCGTAGATATTTTATTTTGCGGCTGCAATCGCAGCATTAATAATCGGTGTGGCTTCATCCCAAGATTGAATGAATGCCGCACCTAATTGAATCCATAAATCACCGATTAATAAATTAACGCGCCAAGCAGGTAAGTTATCTGCGCTAGTTGCACCTTCTGGTAATTTGTAAGCAGCGGTTTCATCAACGCCAGGAATATCAACTGCGACCATTCCATCTTTCTGCCATTTAGCAACACGAGAATCCCAAAGGCCATTTTTGTTTAACGCCCAAAGAATCGTGCCACCGACTTCGGCCTCTTGGTCGCCGTAACTGCATGCGATTCCACCACCGTTAATTGCGGCATATAAATCGGTTCCAGGTGCAGGTTGCCATTTTGTTGCAATGTATTTCGATGGCGGAATGATCCTTGCAAACGCGGCATTCACATCGGGTAATTCGCAGGTAACAGGAATGTTATAACCGACAGTATTGACGGGTGATGGAGTAGCAGCGTTCTGATCAGTTTTTTCAGTTGCTTTGCCGCCACAACCAGTGATTGTGGTCATTATGACTAGCACAAGGGTGATTTTCGCGAACATTTTCTTGTCGCTACGCATAATGAAAGTATAAACTTCAGGCTCCCTCGAACTCCAAAACGGAGCTCTTATCGCCAGGTTAACGATCGTCGGCGATATCCCAAAAGAATAAGTAAGGAATAACTAAATGAAGGTTAAGTCACTTAACGTGCGCTTGGCAGCGATCTTCGCAGCATCAGCGCTCGTAATTGGTGTACCTGCTGTGACTGCACATGCTGCAAGCACAACATTCACCGACTGCCAGCTATTTGCGGCTGGCGAGCCAGATTTCATTGATCCGGCGCTTACATCAACACTTGTTGGTGCAAACGTTGCGACAATGTTATTCGATGGTCTTACAGATACTGATGCAAACGGCAAGCTAGTTCCTGCAGTTGCATCAAAGTGGAAGTCACCAGACAAGGGCAAGACTTGGGTATTTACCCTAAAGAAGGGCCTTAAGTTCTCAAACGGCGAAGCTGTACTTCCATCATCATTCGTAAACGGTTGGAAGCGCTCAATGGATCCAAAGATTGCTTCAGAAGTTTCATACCATGGTGACTTCATCAAGGGCATGAATGCTTACTCAACCGGCAAGGGTGCATGGCCATCATCATCAGTAGTTGCTGACGATGCTGCAATGACTTTGACTGTTGTTATGGAGAACCCAACTGCAGATTGGCCATCAATTGTTGGTCACTCAGTATTCTCACCAATTCCAACTTCGATGATCGGTGCATCTGCAAAGGTTGAAGAAGACGGAACCAAGTTAGTAGGTAACGGTCCATACAAGCTATCTGCTGCGATCTCAAAGCGCGCAGGCGGCCAGGTTGTTTTAGTACCAAACACCTACTACGGTGGAACTGCTCCAAAGCTTTCACAGATCACATTCAAGATTTCATCTGATACCAATGCTGCATATAACGCATTTGCATCAGGTCAGTGCGACAGCGGACCAATTCCTGCTGGTCGTTACAAGGAATTACTAGACAAGTGGGGCACCAAGGGTCTTAAGAGCACACTTGGTACCGACTACTGGGGCTTCAACTGGGAAGATCCAGTTGTAGGTGGCACCAAGAACAAGTACCTCCGCTCTGCAATTGCAAAGGCAATTGATAAGCAGCAGATCTCTGATGTTATTTATCAGGGTGTACGTAAGCCAGCTTCAGGACTATTGCCACCAGGACTTCCTGGTTACAAAGCAGGCCAAGCACTAACCACAACTCGCGACCTTGCAGGTGCGATTGCTGATTACAAGCTATGGCAGAGCCTTGGCAACAAGCCACTTTCTACACCAATTCGCCTTTCATACAATGATGGCGCAGGTTGGGACAAGGTTGCTTCGATCATCGTGGCAAACTTGAAGGATGCTGGAATTCCAGCGAAGTTAGATCCATTCCCAGCTGACGGTACTTACTTCTCGAAGATGCGTAAGGGACAAGGACAGATCATCCGCGCTGGTTGGTTTGCTGATTATCCAATCGCGGATAACTTCTTGTATCCATTGCTTCACTCAGCATCAATCGATGGAGATAATCTAGAGCGTTACAACAGTGCAGCATTCGATGCATTGGTAAATAGCGCTCGTGCAAGCACAAATGCTTCATTCTCACAAGCACAGTACCAACGTGCTGAGGCTTATGCGTTGCGCACCGATGTTGTTATCGTGCCAACCGTAAACCGTGGTATTGCAGTTGTGCTACAGCCAACAGTTGCAACATTCCCAATCACACCACTTGGTATGGTTGCATACGATGATGTAACTAAGAGCTAATCACTCTAATTAAGTCTAAAGGGGCTCGATTTTTTCGGGCCCCTTTAGCATTTCTAAGGTAGAATTTCACGCGATGTTTTCTTACACAATCAAACGCTTGCTCCAATCACTTTTAGTGGTTTGGGCTGCTGCGTCTTTGATGTTTGCGCTCTTCTTCATAATTCCGGGCGATCCAATCTCATTAAAGAGCGGCGAGAAAGCGCTACCGCAAACCATAATCGATAACATCAATGCTAAATATGGTTTAGATAAACCGGTTTACGAACAGTATTTACGTTTCTGGCAGAACTTGTCTCACGGTGATTTGGGATATTCCTATAAGAACGATCGTTCGGTAAATCAGATTCTCTCTGAAGGTATTCAAACTAGTGCGCGCTTACTTTTTTGGGGCGCGTTATTTCAATTGATTATTGCGCTCACAGTTGGCTTAGTCTCTGCGATAAAACGTGGCTCGCTGGGTGACAAGATCGGCACGGTATTTACCGTTGGAATTCAAGGAATTCCAGTATTCGTATCAGGACTTTTGGCACAATACCTGTTTGGTGTTCTGCCTTTTCAATTACATATTAATTGGGCCAATATCTTTAAACCTTGGCCTAACGAGTGGGTCTTTGGCGTAATTCCACAAGGGCAGTGGCAAGGAATTTTGTTGCCGGCGATAGTTGTAGCGGTAGTCGATGCCGCTTTTATTGCACGCATGTTGCGCTCTTCTTTGCTTGAAGTCTTGCGTGCTGATTACATTCGCACCGCCTTTGCGAAAGGTTTGTCGCCGCGTCGCGTTTGGTTCCACCACGCCTTGCGTAATGCGTTGATTCCGGTGATTACCGTTTATGGCACATCTTTGATTTCTATTTTTGGTGTGGCAGTACAGACCGAGAAGGTTTTCTCATTACCTGGCATGGGTTCGACCATTGCTGATTCGGCCTTAGGTCAGGATGCCCCGGTGGTTTTGGGACTTTCGATTGTAGTAATTGCCTTCGGAGCGCTAATTAATTTAATTGTGGATTTAAGTTATGCGCTGATCGATCCGCGGATCAAGATCGATTCTAAGGCGGTGCATTGATGTCCGCTTTTGAAGAGCCACAAGAACAAGTTCCGGTATCGCTTTCATATTGGCAAGATGTTCGTAAGCGCTTCTTTGCCAATAAATTATCTCTAGTTGGACTTGGTATTTTGACTTTCTTGATATTGCTTGGAATCTTCGGTCCGATCATTTCAAAATTCAAGCCAGATGAACTAAGTAGCGAGATCTTGGTGCCGCCTGGAACCAAAGGACATTGGCTTGGTACCGATGATTTAGGTCGCGATATCTTCGAGCGCGCCACCAACGGAATTCGTTTGTCGATGACGGTTGCGATTGTTGTTACGGTGATATCTGTTTTAGTCGGCGTGACGCTTGGTGGGCTTGCAGGTTATTTCGGCGGCTGGGTCGATACTTTAATCAGCCGCTTTATTGATACTTGGCAGGTTATTCCATTCGTATTGATTGGCTTTGCCATCATCACTGTTTTTGGTTCCTCTTTCTGGGTGATTGTGTCGGCGCTGGTCTTAACGGGTTGGTATTCGACCACGCGTCTCTTCCGCGCATCGGT
>CAWULI010000082.1:0-4049 GCA_963923155.1 uncultured bacterium | reverse complement strand
AGAGACAATAACCCATTCCACCTGAACGTATTGCATGATGTCCTGGCGGTCTAACAAGTGCGTAACCGTTGTCGACTTCGCCTGCAACTACTGCTTGCGCCAAAGCCGTGACGGCACCGACCGCCATAGTGCCAATTTCGTAACCACCTTTAGCTAGTGGTGTCTCACCATCTCCGGCATCTCCACCTAAACGTTGTTCACTGATCGCTTTCAACTTGGTCAAATAATCTTGCGGATGCACCAGCAGTAATTCCTCATTTGTCGCATGTCTCGCCGGTATCCGTTTTAAATGCTCAATTAGCCCGGAAACCACAATCAACTCATGAATGCGTTTTTTAGTTTCGGCGTTCTCATAATTTAATGATGGCTGCAAACCTTTTGCAGGATCACTTGGAAAGAAGCCAGCATTGGTTCCGGTGTCGTGCCAACCAAAGAGCTCGTGATAAACGTAGCCGGTTTTTAAAGTCATTTTGGCCTCCACAGATAACATTAGTAGGATTCACCTCTAATTGGCGATGTGTTCGGAGAAAAAATGTCAGCAATTTATGATGCATTAGCAGCAGGTATTTTGATCTCAGATGGTGCCATGGGCACAATGTTGCAAGCCAAAGGTTTGACTGATGGCGGTGCGCCAGAGTTATGGAATGTCGAGAATGCCGATGCAGTCGAATCAATTTTAGAAGAATATGCATCAGCTGGCGCAAATTTGATCACTACAAATACTTTTGGCGGAACGCGCGGTCGTTTGCAGATGCATGGCTTGGATGAGCGCCTCTTCGAATTAAATAAAGCTGGCGCCGAGATCGCACGTAAAGTTGCTGATCGCCACCCAGGTTGTTATGTAATGGGAGATGTAGGACCATCTGGCGAATTGATGGAACCGATGGGAACAATGACGCCAGAAGAAGCGAAGAATTTATTTGCCGATCAGATCAAAGCATTGGTCGCAGGTGGCGTTGATGCCATTTTGATTGAAACGATGAGCGATTTAGCCGAAGTAGAGGCTGCGGTAAATGCTGCTAAAGAGGTGGCACCTAACTTGCCGATCATTGCAACTTTTTCATTTGATACCAATTTGCGGACCATGATGGGTGTTAAGCCTGCATTGGCAGTAACTACTCTGGCAGGGCAAGGCGTCCGTATCATCGGTGCAAATTGCGGACGTGGCGTAGATGAGATGCGTGTGATTGCAAAGGAATTGACCGAAGCACGCCCCGATGGCGTTTACATAATTACGCAATCGAATGCGGGATTACCAAAATTGGTTGGTGGAGATTTCGTCTATGACGGAACACCAGAAGAGATGGCTAAATACGCACAAGACATGAAGGAACTTGGCGTCAATGTGATTGGATCTTGTTGTGGTTCGACACCTGCACATACCGCAGCTATGAAAGCAGCGATCTAAATTGGCACTCGCGGTAATAACCGGCGCAAGTAGCGGTATCGGCGCGGCCACTGCAGAATTACTTGCAGCCAATGGTTACCAAGTAATTGCCGCCGCCAGACGGATTGATCGCTTACAACAATTAGCAAAGAAAAATAAAAATATCGAAGCGCTGCAATTAGATGTAACTGACCAGAGCAGTGTGGATCAATTTGTAAAAGCACTAAATAATCGAGAAGTCTCGGTATTGATAAACAATGCGGGTGGCGCTTTTGATTCGATTTCAATTGATAAAGCTGATCCTGAAATCTGGCAGAAGACCTATGAAGTAAATGTGATCGGTGCGCTAAGAATCACCAAAGCCTTACTTCCGAACTTGAGAAGTAATGGCAGTAGCCATATCGTGGTGATTACCTCAACTGCTGGACACGGTGTCTATGAGAATGGTGGTAGTTACACCAGCGCAAAACATGCAGAGCTAGCATTTACTCAGACTTTACGTCTTGAATTAAATGGCGAGCCGATTCGGGTAACCGAGATTGCACCTGGAATGGTGAAGACCGAGGAGTTCTCACTTAATCGTTTGGGTGATGTTCAGGCCGCCGAAAAGGTCTATGAAGGTGTAGCAGCTCCACTTTCCGCATCCGATATCGCAGAGGCGATCAGATGGTCTGTGATGTTACCTGCGCACGTAAACATTGATTCCATGATTGTTAGACCAGTTGCGCAGGCCGCCAACCACAAGATTCATCGCCAGAAGTGATTACTTACGACGAGTTTTAATCTCTCTAATTATCCCTATCGCTGCAATCAAACCTAACAACAATACAATCTGGATAAATGTTCTAAATATGAATTCAGGTACTGATTTTGCCGTTGCTAGAACATAAATATCGGGTAAGAAATTAGTGATGATGGTAAGTAATAGATATTTAAAAGTTGGTCGATAGCTTCTTCTTAAGAACTCTTCTACTAATCTAGTTGAGTAGAGCGCATAAAAATAGGCGCTCACCAAGTCAACTGCTAGGTATATGTAGGGATTTACCCCATATTTTGCAAAGACTTTCCATATTAAAGTGGCGCGAATAACTGCGTAGCCCAAGACCACGCCCATCCAAGCACGCTTAAGTTGCTGGCCATTGATCATCGACATAATCATAAAGGACTTAAAGTAATAGAATTCGTTGGTGAGCAAAGTAGTAGCGGGTTATTTGATCCATTCATTAACCGCATTCGGCGCCATCTCTGGCTTGATTTCCTTAGAGCAATTCATCAACGGAAATATTCGAAGTGGCCTGCTCTGGTTGATTCTCTGTCAATTAATTGATGGTGTTGATGGACCGATTGCCAGAAAGATTGATATCCATATCCACGCCACCAGATTCGATGGCCATATCTTAGATTTAGTGGTTGATTATGTAACTTGCGTAATTGTTCCGGTAGCGATGATCAATAGATTGAAATTACTTAGTCCGGATCATGCGATTTATTTTGCAGCACTAATTATTTTCACCGGTGCTTTGTGGTTTGCGCGCACTGATCAAGAGACCGAAGATCATTGGTTCAATGGATTTCCAGCGGCATGGAATTTGGTAATACCAAGTTTCATCATTTTAAATACCGGCGAACTCACTATTGCAATTGTAATTATCACTTTAAGCATCTTGTCCTTAACAAAATTAAAGTTCCCGCATCTGGTTAAAGTGCAATATATGCGTTCGACTACCTGGTTACTCGGAACTATTTACTTTGTTTCACTAACTTGGCTTTCCTTGCAATTTCCTAACGGACCTGCCAACCTCAAGCCAGTCTTAGTGCTCTTTCCGATGTATATCTTGGGACTCTCCATCGCACATACTTGGAAAGTAAGTAGAAGGGGCGTACCCTCTCTAAATGCTCAAGTTTGAATCTGTAGCTTTCTCTCAACAATTACTGGTAATCGTCAATGCCGCAATCGCAGCGCTACTTGGTTCTGCAATTGGCTGGGAGCGCGATCGCGCTGGCAAATCAGTCGGGCCTCGCACGATGGCTCTGGTTGGAGCATCGGCGGCAGCGATAGTAAATATCGGCCAGATCTTGGATGAGAATTCAAAGCTAGGAGATCCAACTCGTGCGCTACATGCGATTATGACCGGCATTGGATTTCTAGGTGCCGGTCTGATCTTTCAAACTAGAGATTCCGGAACCAAAGGAGTAACCACCGCAGCAACGGTCTTTGCGACAGCAGCGATGGGTTGTGCCGTTGGTTTAGGTTTTCAAGCTGCAAGTTTGGGGTTAACCACGATTATTTTGATCGTATTGCGTTCGACTCACGTGCTTGAAATAACGGCGATGCGGCGCCATGAGGATGATTAGTTAAGCCAGTACTCCTTAGCAAACCAGACTGCGCACAGCATGCCGATTACAAAGATGCCCATGCGGTAGGCCTCGCGACTAAATCGATCAACTACCTTGGCGCCAAAGTAACCACCTATTGCGCAACTAATGGCAAGAATTCCTGCATAAGTCCAGTTCACCTTTCCACTTACGATGTAGATCAAGTTTGAACCTAAACAAGTCATGGTTACAACCACGTTCTTACTAACATTAATATCAGAGACCGTGCGCTTTGCATCTCTTGCCAGCACCTGTCTCTTATACACATCTCCGAGCCCACGAGACG
>CAWULI010000081.1:0-4085 GCA_963923155.1 uncultured bacterium | reverse complement strand
TGGGTCAAGCAATCGATGACACAATCGCTAATGACGTAATGGCGCAGCTATTGACATTGGAATCAATGGATCCAGACCGCGACATCATGATGTACATCAACTCACCTGGTGGATCATTCACCGCGTTGACTGCGATTTATGACACCATGCAATTCGTTCGTCCAGACATCATGACTATTTGTTTGGGCCAAGCAGCTTCTGCCGCTGCGATTTTGTTAGCGGGTGGAACTAAGGGCAAGCGTATGGCGCTACCTAATTCGCGCATCTTGATACACCAACCATATTCGGAGGGTGGCGGACAAGCATCGGATATCGAATTGCAGGCCAAAGAGATCTTACGTATGCGCGAGTTACTTGAGGTAATGCTCGAGAAGCACACCACCAAGAGCAAAGAGCAGATTTCTGCAGATATCGAGCGCGACAAGATCCTTACTGCGCAAGAAGCAGTCGAATACGGTTTGATCGATCAAGTACTCGCATCTCGTAAAGCAAAGCCCACTGCTTAATTCTTGATTAATAAATAATTAATACTTGTGAAGCTAAGAGCGCTCTTCGAACCGGGAGCGCTCTTTTCTTTTAGGGATTTTCGCAGACTTTTTCTATCTTCGATAATCGTAACTATAGGAACTACAGCGTTTCCGATGGCGCTAGCAATCGTGATCATCGATTCTGGTGGCAGCACCACCACATTGGGTTTGGTGATGGCAGCAAAAGTATTAAGTGGCACTGGGTTCGTGGTGTTTGGTGGCGTATGGGCCGATCGCTTGAAACGTAAGTATGTGATGATCGGTGCAGATCTAAGCCGAGCAATTTTGGTTCTTATTCTGATATTTGTATCCGGTGCAGATACACCTCGATATTGGATGGCCTTGGTGGTATTTCTTGTGGGAATTGGCGATGCATTTGGTGGCCCCGCATCTTCGGCAATCATTAATACCGTGCTTCCTGATTCCGTATTGCAACAAGGGAATGTTTTTCGCGGTGCGATTTCGCGAATCGGTGGCATCATCGGGCCGGCAATTGGCGTGGGATTAGTTGCGCTAATCGGTGCCCGATTAACTTTCTTACTTACCGCTGGCGCCTTTCTTATAAGTGTTGCGCTACTAACTGGTGTTAAAGAATCTGCACATGTACCAAAAGAAATTCATGAGCCTTTTATAGATGAATTAAAAGATGGCATAAGAACTGTTGTTGCAACGCCATGGATAGGCGCGATGATCTTGATGGCGACATTCCAGTTATTGGTTGTGGTCGCATCCGAAACGGTACTGCTACCAGTAATCACAAAACGCGAATTCAGCACCAACACCACTATGGCCGCAGCTTCAGCGGCCTTTGCAATCGGCGCAACAGTTTGCTCGTTCTATTCGCTTCGAATAAAGACAAATCATCCAGGAAGAGTCTCATTGATTCTCTGGTCTCTATTTGCAGCAATTCCGCTCTCGCTTGCATTTCCAGATCAAAAATGGATTGTGATTGCATATTTATTTGGTGGAATTTCAGTAGGACCATGGGATGCCTTCTGGCCAATTGCGTTACAGCGTGAAGTACCTAAAGAGAAATTAGGTCGCGTCTTCGCAATTGATCAAGCCGGCTCAGTTGGTTTGATGCCACTTGGAATGGCGCTTGTGGGACCAGTTACAAATATATTTGGGGAGAGAAATTTCTTGATCTTCGCAGCCGTCTTGCACCTCTTGGTTAATATCGTCGTTTATAGAGTTCCTGGTGTCCCAGAGTTGAAAACACCTTCACAAAATTCAACTCTAAGCCCAGATTCTTCTAATAGCGAACAAGAAAAGCGCTGAATTCCGCACCCCTGCAAGTAGCGCGGATTTAAACTTTCACCATAACTTCCCCCATATAGGAGCGACAAATGACCCGGATCGGCGAGGCGAACGAGCTACTTAAGTGTTCGTTCTGCGGCAAGACCCAGAAGCAAGTCAAGAAATTGATTGCAGGTCCTGGTGTCTACATCTGCGATGAATGTATCGAGCTTTGTAACGAGATCATTGTCGAAGAATTAGCCGAGGCAAGTACCGCAGGTCTTGAAGAACTTCCAAAACCGCACCAGATCTATGAATTTCTAGATAACTATGTAATCGGACAAGAGCGCGCCAAGAAGTCACTATCCGTTGCGGTTTACAACCATTACAAGCGAGTGCAATCTGGTTCACGCGATAACGGTGTTGAATTGGCAAAATCAAATATCTTGTTACTTGGACCAACTGGTTGCGGGAAAACTTTGATGGCGCAGACTCTTGCTCGCATGCTAAATGTGCCATTTGCTATTGCTGATGCGACTGCGCTTACTGAAGCGGGTTATGTCGGAGAAGATGTCGAGAATATTCTGCTTAAGTTATTGCAGGCCGCTGATTACGATGTTAAGAAAGCGGAGACTGGAATTATCTACATCGATGAGATCGACAAGGTCGCACGAAAAGCAGAGAACCCATCAATTACTCGTGACGTATCCGGCGAAGGCGTTCAGCAAGCACTACTAAAGATTTTGGAAGGCACCGTCGCATCAGTTCCGCCACAAGGTGGACGTAAGCATCCACATCAAGAATTCATCCAAATCGATACCACTAATGTGCTCTTCATTGTTGGTGGAGCTTTTGCGGGTCTAGAAAAGATTGTCGAAGGTCGCGCCGGCAAATCTGGCGTTGGTTTTAATGCACCACTTCGCACCCAAGCAGATCGCGAAGCTGCAGATGTATTTGCAGATGTGATGCCAGAGGATCTTTTGAAATTCGGTTTGATCCCGGAATTTATCGGTCGTTTGCCGGTTATTACCTCGGTTTCAAGTTTAGATAAGAGCGCGTTAATTCAAATCCTGACTGAGCCAAAGAATGCATTAGTTCGCCAATACCAAAGGCTCTTCGAATTAGATGGTGTGCAACTCGAATTCGAACTAGAGGCGTTAGATGCGATTGCTGAATTGGCGCTAAAACGGGGCACTGGAGCTCGTGGATTACGCGCCATCATGGAGCACGTCCTTTTGACGGTCATGTATGACATTCCTGGTCGTGACGATGTAGAAAAAGTTGTGGTTACATCTGATTGCATCGAAAATGATGCGCAACCAAAGATCGTCCTTCGTAGCGGAGATTCAGCAAAGCGCAGCAAACGCAGTGAAGAGAAGAGCGCTTAAGTAACCTACAATCTGCGACTATGACGCGTGAATTGCCAACAGGTTTCGTACCTGCTGACATCGAAGGGCCGCTCTATCAAAAGTGGCTCGATGCTGGATATTTCACTGCCAATCCGAAATCAGATAAGCCGCCTTTTTGCATCGTCATTCCACCACCGAATGTCACTGGTTCATTACATATCGGTCACGCTTTAGATCACACCTTGCAAGACACTTTGGTTCGCATGAAGCGAATGAAAGGTTTTGAAACTCTTTGGCTACCGGGCATGGATCATGCTGGCATCGCAACTCAGAATGTGGTCGAGCGTCAATTAGCTGCACAAGGTAAGACACGTCATGATTTTGGTCGTGAAGATTTTGTAAAGAAAGTCTGGGAATGGAAGGCCGAATCTGGCGGCGCAATTCTTGGACAGATGAAACGCTTAGGAGATTCGGTCGATTGGTCTCGTGAACGTTTCACGATGGACGAAGGTTTGTCACGTGCGGTACTAACGATCTTCAAGCGACTTTATGATGCAGAACTGATCTACCAAGCAGAGCGCATCATCAACTGGTGCATTCGTTGCCACACCGCGCTATCTGATATCGAAGTTGATTATCAAGATATCGATGGCGAGTTCGTTCAGATTCGTTATGGTCGCGAAGATGACGAGAATCAGATCTGGATTGCAACTACCCGTCCAGAGACGATGCTTGGCGATGGTGCAGTTGCCGTAAATCCAAATGATGAGCGCTACAAGCACATGATTGGTAAGACCGTGCGCCTGCCATATGTCGAGCGCATGATTCCGATCATCGCTGATGAATTGGTCGACCCAGAATTCGGTACTGGCGCGGTAAAAGTCACTGCTGCACATGATCCAAATGACTTTGAGATGGGTATGCGCCATGGCGTTCCGATGATCATCATTATGAATGAAAACGGAGTCATGGA
>CAWULI010000080.1:0-4105 GCA_963923155.1 uncultured bacterium | reverse complement strand
GGTAATTTGGAGTTCGGCGAAGGTAGCCAATACCCTTAAGCCCTGATCCCGAATTGGTTCACGAAGAAATTCGACCCAATTCAAGTACAAAGGAATACATCATGAAGCCAGAGATCCACCCAGAGTATGTCGAGACCGTGGTTAATTGCGGTTGCGGCGAATCATTTAAGACTCGATCAACCGTAACTAGCGGTTCTATCTACGTTGAAGTTTGCGATAAGTGCCACCCTTTCTATACCGGTAAGCAGCGCATCCTTGATACAGGTGGACGTGTCGCTAAGTTCGAAGAGCGCTTCGGAAAAAAATCCGGTAACCAGAACAAGTAGCTTTCTTTAAAGACCGCATATTCCAACTTTAAGTTGGGTGCGGTCTTTTTATTTTTTAATTTCACCAGCAGAAAGGAGGCCAAGATGAGTGAACGTTTCGCTACCGCAATCGAATTGGTAAACGAGTATGCCGATCTCGAAAAACAGATGGCAGACCCAAGCATCCATGCCGATGCTGGCAATGCCCGCAAGCTTGGCCGCCGTTATGCGCAATTAGGACCGATAGTTGCGGGATATCGCAAGTGGAAGCAGAGCGCAGATGATCTAGCCGCGGCAAAAGAATTGGCTGCGGTTGATACTGATTTCGCCGCAGAGATTCCAGCGTTAGAAGCGGCCGAAGCTGTGAACGCTGAGAAATTAGAGGAGTTATTGCTACCGCGCGATCCAAATGATGATCGCGATGTGATCATGGAGATCAAAGCAGGTGCTGGCGGCGACGAGTCAGCGCTCTTTGCCGGAGATCTGTTGCGTATGTATATGCGTTATGCGGAGAAGCAAGGCTGGAAGACCGAAGTAATCGATGTTACCGAATCAGATTTGGGTGGATACAAAGATATCTCGATAGCAGTTAAGTCAAAGGGAAACCCCGAACCAGGTAAATCTCCTTACGCCAAGTTGAAATTCGAAGGTGGCGTGCATCGTGTGCAGCGCGTGCCCGAAACCGAATCTCAAGGCCGTATCCATACCTCTGCCGCGGGAGTACTAGTGCTTCCAGAAGCCGAAGAAGTTGATATCGAATTGAATATGAACGATGTGCGCGTAGATGTGTATCGCTCTTCTGGTCCTGGCGGACAGAGCGTAAATACCACTGACTCTGCGGTTCGATTGACCCATATTCCAACTGGCATCGTGGTCTCATGTCAGAACGAGAAGTCGCAATTACAAAATAAGGAATCAGCGCTACGTATCTTGCGTGCCAGGTTATTGGCAGATGCACAAGAGAAAGCGGAAGCTGCCGCAGCTGCAGAGCGTAAGAGCCAGGTACGCACTGTCGATCGTTCCGAACGAATCCGCACTTATAACTTTCCAGAGAATCGTTTGAGCGATCACCGCGTTAATTACAAGGCCAACAATTTAGATGCGGTATTAAATGGTGAATTAGAACCCGTTATTCAATCGCTCTTAGATGCAGATAAAGCGGCCAAACTCTCGGGTAATTAAACTGGTAATTAAATGGTTCGCGATCTGATTCGCAGCGCCAAAGAGCGCTTAGCAAAATCTGGATATAACGAGGTCGATGCCGAAATTCTCTTTGCACATCTACTTGGCATAAGTCGGAAGCAACTTCATAACCCAATCGAACTTGAAAAAGCCATGGAGAATATCGGCGACATCGCTGAGGATTATCATCAAATAATCAATCGCCGTTTAGCTCACGAGCCATTGCAATACATCACCGGTGTCGCACACTTTCGTGATTTGGATCTAGAGGTAGGTCCAGGTGTTTTGGTGCCAAGACCCGAGAGTGAATTAATGGTCTCTTACCTTTTGGCGCTTATCGAACAGAGATCAGGCATCATAAGTGTTATTGACCTTGGTTCTGGTTCTGGTGCGCTCGCAATCGCACTTTCGACCGAATGCGATCGAGTCAGAGCCATTGCAGTTGAAAATAGTAAGGATGCGCTCTTTTGGTTAAATCGAAATGTCGCTAAGTATGTTCCCGAGATGCGCGTTGTCGAAAGCGATGTGGCAGATGCGCTGCCTGAGGTCAAAGCAGATTTTGTGATCGCAAATCCACCATACGTGCCTGATGACCAAGAGTTACCTGAGGATGTAAAGCACGAACCAAGTGTGGCGCTCTTTGGCGGCGCAACTGGTTTGGAGATTCCAAAGCGCTTTATCGAAGCTGCCGCTAGATTGCTTAAATCAGGCGGGGTTTTAGCGATTGAACATACCGAAGTACAAGGTTCGGCTATCTCGGGGCTATTAGAAGAGATGTTTATTAATATTGAATTACATTATGATTTAAACGATAGACCACGTTGGACCAGCGCAGTTAAGAAGTAATAGGAAGCAATCAGAAAATGCCGATCGTAGATCTCAAGAAGGGCCAGCTTGCTCGCCACGTTACGCGCGCAATCAAAGCGATCAATGATGGATATGTGATCGCAGTACCAATGGAGAATGGTTATGCATATGTATGCGATGCTTTCAATCATGATGCGGTGCGCGCTATGCATGTTTTGCGAGAAGATGAGATCGGCGTAAAGGCCCAAGTATTAGTTCGTGATTTCAAGATGGCTGAAGGAATCAGCCGTAATTTAGATAAGCGCACTATTACAGCAATGAAGAAATATTGGCCGGGTAAAGTTACCTTTCAAGTTCTACCAAGTGCGCTACTTAATTGGGATCTTGGCGATAACAATGAGCTAGATGAAGTTGCGATTCGAGTTCCGACCGCACCATTTGTTAAAGCGATGCTGGCTAAGACCGGACCACTTGCAACCGCTTCGGTAGCCAAGATCGGACAATCAGTTATTACCGCAAGCTCAGAAGTTCCGACCGAAGGAATCGAAGCGCTATTTAGCAATGGCAAGTTACGCAAAGGTTTACCTACTACGGTCGTGCGAACCATCGCTGGTGCACATAAGGTGCTTCGAGAGGGAGCAGTAGACTTCGTCTCATGACCGATGCGCGTAAATATGGCCCCGATTTCGAACTTTTAGAGCGACAAGATCCAGAGATCGCCAGCATCTTGTTGGCCGAGGTTAAACGCCAGCAGACTGGTCTACAACTAATCGCTTCGGAGAACTTCACATCTGGTGCGGTGCTGGCAGCTTTAGGAACACCCTTAAGTAATAAGTATGCCGAGGGTTATCCAGGCAAGCGTTACTACGGTGGCTGCGAGGTTGTCGATCGCGCAGAAACTATTGCGATCGAACGCGCTAAACAATTATTCGGTGCAGATCATGCAAACGTTCAACCGCACTCTGGTGCCTCTGCAAATATCGCGGTTTATGCCGCATTCGTTAAACCTGGCGATAAAGTCATGGCGATGTCCTTGCCACATGGCGGACACCTAACTCATGGTTCCAAAGTTAATTTCTCAGGTAAATGGTTCGACATCGTCTCTTACGGAGTTCGCCAAGACACTGAATTGATCGATTACGACGAGATGTTAGATGTGGCAAAGCGCGAGAAGCCAAAGATGATCTGCGCTGGCGCTACCGCCTATCCAAGTTTGATCGATTTCGAGAAGGTACGTCAGATTTGTGATGAAGTTGGTGCGATCATGTGGGTCGATGCCGCGCATTTCATTGGTTTAGTCGCAGGAAAAGCGATTCCATCTCCGGTTCCTTATGCTGATGTGGTCTCATTTACAACACATAAGGTCCTACGTGGACCTCGCGGCGGAATGATTCTCTCTAAAACAGAACATGCAGCCGCGATAGATAAGGCAGTATTCCCAGGAATGCAAGGTGGCCCGATCATGTCAGCGATTGCTGCAAAAGCAGTTGCGTTAAATGAATGCCAACAGAGTTCATATCAAAGTTATGCCAAGCAAGTAGTTGTAAATGCCAAAGCGCTCGCTTCGGCGCTAGTTGCCGAGGGCATGCGTGCAATCTCTGGTGGCACGCAGACCCATTTGGCTTTGATTGATGTGACGGGTGTTGGAGTGACCGGAAAAGTTGCGGATGAACGGTGTGGCGCTTCTGGAATTACTTTAAATAAGAATTCGATTCCATTTGATCCAAATCCACCAGCAGTGACCAGCGGAATTCGCGTTGGTACCCCGGCGGTAACTACGCAAGGAATGGGCGTAGATCAGATGCAAGTTA
>CAWULI010000079.1:0-4212 GCA_963923155.1 uncultured bacterium | reverse complement strand
AGCTGCAGAGACCATCCAGCGAATGCCATATTGATCTTGGCATGAACCCCAAAGTGCACCCCATGGCATATTTGCTAGCGGGCCGGAATTTTCTGGCGAATTAACCATAAGTTTTGAATAGATTCTCTCGGCCTCTTCAGCGGAATCTAGATCAAGCGAGATAGTCACGTTATTACCAACATCAACTTTGTGACCCAATGATTCAAGCGCATCAGTAGCCATAAGTACATGTCCATTGGTAATTGGAAGCTGCACATTCATGATCTTGTTTGCATCTGATTCCGAAAGTGTCGGCGCGCCTTCGGGGCGGGGCATATCCTTCATTCGAGTTAGGCTGACAAATTCAGTTCCAAAGACTGATTTATAGAAATTAAAAGCTTCTTCAGTATTTCCAGGGAAATTTAAGTAGGTATTTACTCTAGACATTTAGTCAGGCTATCAGATAACTGCGCAATGGCTAATTTGAAATAGACTTGGACAATGATGGAGAAAGCCGAAGTTGAAATTGGCCAATTCTTCCGTGCTGATGGCACTCTGACTCATATTCCAGCGCGACTAGAGAAGAAATTGGCTGTACTTCATCACATAGCTAAAGATTTGAGCTCTGATGCAAAATACCCTGAGAAAGAATTGAATCAGATCATCGCCAAGTATCATCCTGATACCGCTGCAATTAGACGCCATATGGTCGAATTCAAAATTCTTGATCGCAACCAACAGAGTATCTATTGGTTAATTGGTAATTAAGTTACTTCTTAGATTTACCTAAATTAAAATTAATCAGTACCTTCGAGTCCATTTCGAGTTTTTCCTTGCTTCTAACCGAATCCTTCAGGGGAAAGAGATATTTTCCATCTTTAGGGATGATGGCAGTTGTGAATTCAGTCTTACCAATTTTGGCAGTCACCGGGATTACGCCCCATCCATAGGAGAATTGCTTTGATTCCGATTGAATCTCTGCACTTATCTTGGAATTTATCTCTACAAAATAAAAAGGCGCGGGTCCACGCCATTCGAAGACTTTGCCAGTGAGTTGAAAATCAAAAGTCATTTCTTGTTTAAGAAACTCTGGTAAGACCAAACATCATATTTATCCAAGTCGAGGTGATGACCATACATTTTTAGAATCGCAGCAATCTGACCTTTGTGCTCTGCGGTATGGCTGACGGTTTGCGCCAAGATCAATGACCGAAGAACGGTCTTTGGACCACTTTCATCTACATAAGTGACATTCTCATCTGGCAACGAAGCTTGATTGATTAGTACTGAATCCAAATTGCCTAGGTGTATCGCTTGCGATTTCAAGATCTCATGACTACCAATCGCGACTACTTCTTCCCATTTCTGCCCAGTTAAGCAATATCGATACCACTCTGCCGCACCAATGAAGTGGGTCAAGAGGCGCCCGATGGTCCACTCGTTCTCTGCAGCACGAAGGTCATAGATTTCTTCAGGAAATTCTTCAATTGCTTTAAAAATCTTTTGATTGGACCAAGCCATATGTTTTAAGGCGTATTCGATTGCATTCATTGGTGCATGCTATGCGTAGAATTAAAGCCATGGCAACCACAGGTAATTTCAAAAGCGAGGAATTAATCGCTCACGAAAATGAGTGTGTATTGCCGATTCTTGATAATGAAGTTGCCATGTCAATCGGAGAAATCGCAAAAAATATCGCTCTAGAACGTAATCTGCCGATCGCAATAGAGATCAGAATTGGTGATTGGCAGGTTTTTAAAGCTGCTCTGCCGGGTTCAAAGCCAGAGAATGATGGTTGGATAAATCGAAAAGCAAATGTAGTCAATTTGACTCAACATTCAACGATGTACGAGCGCGTTAAAGCTGAAGAAGAAGGAATCGATTGGCACCAAAAGCATGGAGTTGTGGATGCCACCCACGCGATTCATGGTGGAGGTTTTCCATTGAAAACTAGCGCTGGCCTTCAAGGAATATTGCTAATAAGTGGATTACCGCAAGTTGAAGATCATCTGCTTGCAGTCGAGATTCTTAAGAGTTACTTACAGAATCTAACGCACTGACTTCCGAAGCACTCAATTCAACTATCTGCATGATCTCTTTTAATTGCTCCAAAGTTCTGGCAGAAGCGATAGGTGTTTGACCCTTAGCACGAAGCCAAGCCAGGGCAACTGCGGAATTAGAAACCCCATGGTTCTTAGCGATTTCAGTGACTTTATTTAAAGTAGCCCAGCCACGATCATTGAAATAGGCGGAAGCACCCTGTGCTCGGGCAGATTCGACTTTGATGCCTGGTTGGTACTTTCCGGTTAAGAATCCACGTGCGATGCCAAAGTATGGAAATGAATCAATGTTCAATTTTTCGGTGACTTTGCCGGCATCACCTTCGAATTTAGTTCGCTCTACCAAGTTGTATTCATTTTGAAGTGCGGTATAACGATTGAGGCCATTCTCTTGGCTGATTTTGGTGGCTTCTTCGAGCCTTGCTGCGCTGTAATTAGATGCACCCATGATGTGGACTTTGCCTACTTTTACCAATGCATCAAATGCGGAGAGCGTTTCGAACAGTTCTACTCTTTGATCATCTTCATGGGCGTAATAGATATCAATATGGTCGGTTTGTAAACGATTTAAGGACTCTTCGACTGCACTATTTATGTTGGCTGCAGAAAGTCCTGGACGCTTTGAGTATTTCGCGACTTTGGTAGCGATAACCATTTCATGGCGATTGCCACGAGAAGCCATCCACTTTCCGATAATAATTTCAGAATCGCCACCCGAATTACCTTCAGCCCATTCAGAATAGACATCTGCAGTATCGATGAAATTTCCGCCTGCTTCCGCGAAGGCATCTAAGACTTTAAAGGACTCAGTTTCATTTGCAGTCCAACCGAATACATTTCCACCTAAACATAGTGGGAAGATCTCAAGACCGGTGGCATTTAATTTGATTCTTGGCGACATAACTAAATCTTAGGCTTGTTTATGGTTTGAATGAAATCTTGGATTTTTTCATGGCCAATTTCAAAGTCTTGATCGCACTTGGGCCCATTCCGTGTAATTTCTTAAGCTCAGATTCGGTGATTTTCTTCAAGTCATTTAATTTAAGAAGTTTGGCGTTAACCAGAGCCCGTCGCGCAGGTGCCGCAAGACCTAAATCACGCCAGATGCCATCCAGCTTCTCATATTTCTTTAGTTCGATCTCTCCGCGTTGTACCGGACATTGCGAGATTCGCGCATTGAGTAATTTCTTAAGCAGGGATTTTGGCAGCGGTTTATCAATCGGAACATGTAGCGCGCTTTTAGTATGCTTGTAGTTTTTCAGTTCACTTTTGAAGTTTCCCAAAACTGATCCGCTAAAGGGATAGAAACCTACGTGGCTCTTATGTGAAAGCAGTCCAGCGACCACAGTTCCATTTACTTTGAAAGCAGGCATCCCATAACTGATTACCTCTTCGGCCTGGGGAATTATCGCGAGAATATTTTTACGCATCGCCAACATGGTTTCACGCTGTGGTGAAGGGCTATTTTTGTACAAGCGATCGACTTGTGGATTTGCCATGACCTCAGTTTGTCATACTTAAATCAAAATACTCAATTAAAGATTTAATAAGTGATTATGTGACCAGATAGCCTGTTCTAAGGAATTTTCAATTTGTTGCAAAGTTTCGGTAGGACCATTGACTTCAAACGTGACGCTCTGGCCAGACAGTAAACTAACTAACTGTTTATCAACATTAGCGCCAAGCCCAAATAGCTCGGGTAGTATCGAAAGTTCATGTAGATAAGACTTTGCATTAATTTCAATCTTCAAGTGCTCATTTGCAATTTCAGATTTAATCTCAAAATCTGGTTTCGGAGCGGATATCGCGGGCTTAAGAGTGGTCCGCCTTGAATATGCAAGATCTTTATTTTGCACATGAAGAAAACCATCAAAATCATCATGAGAAATCACAGGGAAGATATCGGTTAGTCGTTTTCGATTGACGTTAAAAGGATTTAGTTCGATTGGCAATCTATTTTGTTCGACGATATTTCCGGCGATATCAATCAAAGTCACTTGAAATTCATCCTGCCATGGATCGGCGGAGTCATTGATGATGGTTAGTTGCGCCCCTTGATCAACTCTTCCAATACTTATTGCTCTAGGTTGATAAGCCGATTTCATCGCATGCCAGGCAAGTTTTCTAAATCCGGTGTGATCGAGAACGGCCCAACTAAGTACCGGCCACATGT
>CAWULI010000078.1:0-4290 GCA_963923155.1 uncultured bacterium | reverse complement strand
ATATGGATCTGAGTTCAAAGTCTCTGGCGCAGAATCCAAATTACTATTGACTGCGACTACTTTCCCAGTCAAAGGTGAAAAAATCTCTGAAACGCTCTTGGTTGATTCAACCTCACCGCAAACTGCTCCTTCACTGACGTTATCGCCGACTTTCGGAAGCTGGACATAGACGATATCCCCAAGGGCACCCTGAGCGTAGTCTGTGATTCCGATTCGAAAACGATTCGCGCCAGTTTCAGAAACCCACTCGTGGTCTTTTGAGTATTTCAAATCTGCTGGCACGTTGGACATCGTTTGGCGCTCCTTTTAACCGATCTTAATTTTCAATCTCAACTAGCGAATCTAATACTTTTTAGACCAGAGATAAAGTACCAAGAGCCAGTTATGAGATACAGCCCTATTCCCCAAGTGCTAAAGGCCCAACCGAATATGTAGCCCAAATTGCCTAGCAAACCTTGGTGTTGCGAGAGAAAGAGTAATGGGAAGGCATAAAGCAAATTGAATGTCGCGGCCTTGCCTATGAAATTAACTGTTAAGAAGGGCGCTCCTTTGCTACGTAAACCGAAATTGACCAACATGAGGAGCAAATCTCGGAGTACCAAAATTACCGCCAACCAGATTGGGAAAATGTTTCGAACACAAAGCACATACAAGGAGGCTGCGATATATAGGCGATCGATTGTCGGATCCAACATCGCTCCCAATTTGGACTCCTGATTTAAAAGGCGCGCTGCTTTTCCGTCTAAATAGTCGGTCGCACTTGCAATCAGTAGCGCTAATAGAGCAGCACCATCGCGTCTATCCCCCGCCAAATTTATGAATACCGGGATCAATCCAAGGCGAAGCAGCGAGAGCGCATTGGGAACTGTAAACATCATTCCCGCTCTCTAATTTTTACCGAAACTTGAATAGGGGTACCCGGGAAACCAAATTCATCGCGGAGCTTTCGCTCGATGAAGCGTCGGTAAGGTGGCTCGATCCAATCGTTGGTGAAGACCACGAACTTAGGCGGTGCTATACCCGCCTGAGTTGCATAATAGATTTTGGGTTGTTTTCCACCACGAACTGGTGGAGGCGTTGCTCCAACCAGCGCACCTAAAAAAGAATTCAATTTTCCAGTCGGAATGCGCTGCTCCCAACTTGCCAATGCAGTTCGTAGCGCTGGGGCTAATCGATCGCGATGCCAACCGGTTTTAGCCGCCACATTTACTCGTTGCGCCCAAGTTATATGCGTTAAATGACGATCCAATTCTTTTTCGAGTTGAATTTGGCGATCTTCATCAACTAGGTCCCACTTATTCATAACCAACACCAGAGCTCTGCCGGCATCTTCAACCATGCTGATGATCTTTAAATCCTGTTCGGTAAGCGGTTCTGATGCATCCAGAACCAGGGCAACCACTTCAGCGCGCTCTAGCGCTACTTGAGTACGCAGGACCGCGTAGTACTCGGAGCCACTTGCCTGGTTGGAACGTTTTCTAATGCCAGCGGTGTCGACAAATCTCCATGTTGATCCGCCAAATTCCAAGATTGAATCAACTGGATCTCTAGTGGTTCCTGCTTGTGCATCAACCAGTGAAAGTTGATCCCCCGCAATCGCATTTAGCAAACTTGATTTGCCAACATTTGGTCGACCTATTAATGCAACCTTTCGATAATTATCTTTAACTATCGCGCTGCCAACTTCTGGAAGAGCTGCAACAACTAAATCAAGTAGGTCAGCGCTGCCCTTACCGTGAAGTGCAGTTACAAAATGTGGTTCGCCAAGTCCCAAATTCCAAAGCGAGTGCGCCTCTGCCTCTTCGTTTGGAGAATCGACCTTGTTGGCGACCAGGAAAACTTTCTTGCCAGATTTACGAAGCGCATCAACCATTACTTCGTCTTCACTCTGTGCTCCAACTTGTGCGTCTACCACGAACAAAATTACATCTGCTTCTTCTATTGCAACCTGCGCACCCGCGCTAACACCGATAGATATACCCTCTGGTTTTGCTTCCCATCCACCAGTATCCATCAAGATAAATTCTCTAGAATTCCATTCACACTCGTATCGCACTCGGTCGCGAGTCACTCCTGGAATATCTTCAACTATTGCTTCTCGGCGACCTAAGAATCTGTTAATCAAAGTTGATTTTCCGACATTGGGTCGACCTATTATCGCAACAATCGGTAAACCTAGAAGCTCTCGCTCCTTCAGTAATTCCCAGATTTGATCTACAGTCTCTTCCAAAGTGATTTCAGTTGAATCTATTTCAACTGCATCAACTGCCTTCTCTAATGGAGAAACGGTACGAGTAGAGTCTTTCTGATCGCGAGTCGCCAATGATTCCTTTAAATCTACTCCCGCATTGAGTTCTGCTTCGCGCCGTCTGGCTCTAGCTGCTAAATCAGCCGTTAAATAGAGCTTTAATTGGGCATTTGGAGCAACCACCGTGCCGATGTCTCGCCCTTCAACGACGATTCCATTTGGTGCCGAATCGATAATTTTGCGCTGCAGCGATACCAAGTATTTTCTCAATTCTGGCATTGCGGCAAAAGTTGAAACTTGAGAAGTTATCAAATCACTGCGGATCTCTTCAGTAATATCAATCTTCCCGCATTTAAGCGTTGGATTTTTAGGATCTGAATTGAATTTAAGAGATTCCTTTTCCAGCGCAGCAATAATTTCCGATGCTTGAGTTAGATTATCTTTTAACGCTAACCAAGTGGCACCGCGATACAATGCACCCGTATCCAAATAATTCCAGCCAGCGCGTTGCGCAATAGATTTAGAAGTAGAAGATTTTCCAGCGCCACTTGGCCCATCCATAGCCACAATGATCGGCATTACTTCTCCGATCTAGGTGGGTGTACTCGCCAACCATTCTTTGACAGATGCTCTTGCAATGCATCCGAATTCGCTTTGCTCAATGCTAACAAAACCAGACCAGTTTCTTGTTCTGGAGAATGTTCAATAGCAATATCTTCGACGTTAACATCTATTTTTGCACATTCATCAAATAGCGCTGCTAATTGATTAGGTTTATCTTCAAGCACCACCGGTAGGTATTGATAATTACGTGATGCGCTCCGGTGCTTACCTGGTAACGCCTGACGACCTTTGCGACCTTCGAGAAGTACCTTTTCTACGTCGTATGATTCAATCAAAGTCGATAAATCTTTTTGGAAATTCTTTAATAGCGGCAGAAGGGCTTCTTTATTTAAATTCAAAATCTCGCGCCATAGCTCAGGATTTGATCCAGCAATCCGAGTGGTATCAATTACCCCTCCACCTGCAAGAGCTAGATACTCCTTAGGTTTACTCACCAATTGGGCGGCTAATAGCGAGGAGATAATCTGTGGCAGGTGGCTGATAGTTGCTACTGCGGCATCATGATCATCCGCAGTCATCTCGATAACCCTTGCACCCAAAGACTCGATTAGCTCTCGCGTTAATGCAATGGAGCTCTCTGTGGTCGCAGATAGCGGAGTGATAATCCAACTCTTTCCTTCGAAGAGATCGCTCTGTGCTGCCTCTGCACCATCTAGTTCGCGCCCTGCCATCGGATGGGTTGGACAGAAACGCTTTGCAAACGCGGAATCTTTTTCAACTTCTACTTTAACTTTAGTTTTGGTACTACCTATATCTATAAACGTTGACCTTGGGTATAAGTTTTTGAATCGGTTTACTATCGATTCCAGGGCGCTAGTCGGAGTTGCGATAACTATTAGATCCGGCTCTGACACTTTCTGACCTGAAGCTAAATCATTGGCCAACGCCTCGGCACGACCATCAGTATCAATTAATTCGACCTCTGCCCCATTGCGTTTTGCGCCAAGGGCAATGGAGGTGCCGATAAGACCTGCTCCAATTACTACAACCTTCATAGCAATCCAGCCATTACTGAGCTAAATCCTTACGTAAAGCGATTGCTCCACGTAGGTAAATATGGTTTGCCGGTGCATCTAAATCCGCATGTAACAAAACGCGTATTACCAAACCAAGGGCTCCTGGCACATCCATCTCTACTGCACAGAGAAGCGGGACGGCGCCGAAGCCAATCTCTCTGGCAAAAGCGGCGGGAAAGGCGGCATTGAGATCTGGTGTGCAGGTAAGAATGACCGAGATAACCTCTTCAGGCTTTAAACCGTTGGCTTGCAAAATTGCCGGCAGAAGCTCTTTAACACCACTTTCAATCGCTTCAGGGGTATTTCCTTCCACTTGTATCGCCCCGCGAATAGCCCTCAATGACATGTAGAGAGTTTACCTTTCATCTCATATCTTTCGTTGAATTTAGAATTAACCATTTT
>CAWULI010000077.1:0-4295 GCA_963923155.1 uncultured bacterium | reverse complement strand
GTGAATTTATATTGGGTGCAATGTTTTGAATTGATTGTAATAGTTGAAGTTTAATTAAATTTAATTGGGTAGCCCAAGTAGTCGAAGCACATTTAACAATTAATTTTTCCTCTTTGATCTCGATTGGTTCGCAATTGGCTGCAATATCTTCACCCACAATCTCTCGCCATTTAACAAAGATCTCACCTTCGGATAAACCTGATTTCCAATCTCGCTCTTGAACTAGTTCATTTAGTAATTCACCGATTGGTTTTGGTTCGGTCGCATCGCGGGTATTTTCTTCTTTGGGTTTTACTACAAAATTCTTTCGTCCACCTTTAAGAGCGTTGTATAAATCTAGCGCGATATCCCGAGCGCTCATTTGCCCACCTTGCCGTTTGATACATAGAAACGATCGCCGGTTAACTCTGTGGGTAAATCATTTTCGACAGCGGCGGTCACGATAGTTTGTTCTGTCAAAGTTGTTGCATAAACTAACCGCGCGCGACGATTGGAATCCAACTCCGCAAATACATCATCCAATATCAAAATTGGATCCAAGCCATGTTTTTTTAATAATTGCAATGCAGCTAATTTCAATGAAATTGCAAATGACCATGATTCACCATGGCTGGCATAGCCTTTTGCGGGAAAATCTCCCAGTTGTAAAATCAAATCGTCTCGGTGTGGGCCAACTAAAGTAACGCCGCGTTCGACTTCTTGATACTGCACCTCGGTTAATTTCGCCTCTATTAATTCTCTGTTTCGATCTTGGTCTTCAGTAAATCCTTCTATGTTTGATTTGTAAATTACTGAAGCGGGTTTGATCTCATTTAACTCTTTGTAATTCTCAGTGATTAGTGGGTTTAGCGCGTTTACTAAAAACACTCGCTCAGTAGTGATTGCTGCAGCCAGGTTAATAAGTTGCTCACTCCAAGGTGCTAAAGCTGATTGTGGGGCTCGGGTTTTTAACAAAATGTTGCGTTGTTTAATTACCCGTTCGTAATCACTTAAAAGCCCTGAAATCCGTGGAGTTTTCGTGATTAACAATTTATCTAAGTAATCACGACGGAAGGTTGGTTCGCCACGTACTAGATCTAAGTCTTCTGGGGAGAAATAAATTACTTGGCAGGCACCGAGAATCTCACGTTGCGATTTGGTTGGGTTTTGGTTTATTTGGGCACGGTTTGCTTTATTAGCATTTATCTCTAGGTCGATGTTTAAGTTTCGTTCGCCACGTATGATTTCCGCGCGTATCACTGCTTGCTCTTTTCCCAAAGAGATGAGTGGTTGATTGGTGGGGGTTCGATGTGAAGTTAGAAACGCCAAAAAAATTAGACTTTCTGCAATATTCGTTTTCCCCGCGCCGTTATTTCCTATAAAAGTGGTCACGCCAGGTATTAATTTTAAATCGAGTTGTTGATAGGAACGAAAATTAGTTAACGACAACTTAGAAACATACATGGTTATCTTGTCGCTAAATTTTAGTTTAGAAATTAATAAGCAAACTTGGTTGGCATTAACAAATAACGGAAGTTATCGATTGCAGTGGAGCTCGCCTCTTTTTTACCCATTAAGATCGCCGCTTTACCTGCAGTGTTAAAAGAGATTTGAGCATATGGTGCGCTGATTGCATGTAGCCCATCTAATAAGTAGTTCGGATTAAATGCGATTGAGAGGTCTTCTCCGGTTTTTTGGATTTCAAAAACTTCATTAGCTTGCGCTTCATCACCACCACCTGCTTCAAGGGTTACCGTGTTGCCTGCAAAGGTGAGTTTTAACGGGATTGTTTTATCAGTAACTAACGCGACGCGACGGACCGCTTCTAAAAACGGTGCAACTTCAATAACGGTGGTAGTTAGAGATTCTTGTGGAATTAGGTGGCGGTATGGGGGGAAGGTGCCATCTAAAAGTCTGGTAGTGGTGGTTTTAGTTTCGGTTTGAAAGCCGGCCAACCTATCGTTGGACGTAGCTGGGGCTAGCGCAATATTTATATTTTTGGCATTAGTTAGAGCTTTGGTGGTCTCTAGCAAAGTTCGTGATCTGATTAGCGCCACCGCTTCGGTGTTTGGTCTTGCTGGATTAAAGGTTAATTCACGCACCGCCAATCGATAGCGGTCGGTAGCCGCCATGGTGATGTTCTCACCTTTTACCTCAACATGAATTCCGGTTAGTGAAAGCAAAGACTCATCTTTTCCAGCTGCGGTTGCAACTTGAGATACTGCATGGTTAAAAGTTTCAGTATCTAATGAACCCAATACCTCAGGCATATCTGGCAGGTTTGGATATTCATTAATTGGCAAAATCGGTAATGTGAACTTTGCGGTTCCGGCGTTTACTAAAACCCTGGTTCCGTCTAATTGGATTGTTACCGGCTTATTTGGAAGTGAGCGTGAGATATCTGCCAACAGTTTTCCAGGAACTAACACTTTGCCTGGTGTAGTTACCTCGGCTTCGGTGTTTGCTCTACTTGCGGTTTCGTGGTCAGTGCTTGATAAATAGATCCGGTTTTGGTCCGCTTCCAAAACAATGCCAAGTAGCGCTGTTTGTATTGGTCTTGAGGAGAGGCTTCGGGAAACCCAGTTGATTACATCGACTAGTTTGTTTTGATCGATAGTTACTTTCATAGCGCTGCCTCTTTTGTATTTAAAGTAGATTTAAAAATAGTCTCGAAAAAATGTACGTTTTGGGATAAAGATTTATATTTAAAGTTAGTAGTAGTAACTAATGTGAAAAAGTGGGTAAGTGAAATTACTGTTCTGTAATTACATAATTTTTTCCATGTGGCACCGAGATTTATCAGATTAACGAATTTAAATGCCTGTGTAGGAGATTGTGGGAAAGTGGAAAACTTTAAATAACCCTTTATCTCAAGTTTAGATATCCCCAACAGATAATCCCCAAAATTAAGCGTCTTTTCCACAGTTATCCACATATTGTCCACAACCTATTTACCTTGCTGCTTAATACGACTAGTGAGCTCATTTACTTGGTTGTAGATCGAGCGGCGCTCCGCCATCAACTCGCGGATCTTTCGATCTGCATGCATCACAGTGGTGTGATCACGACCGCCAAAAGTTTGGCCGATTTTAGGCAAAGAAAGCTCGGTTAATTCGCGGCACAGATACATCGCGATCTGTCGGGCATTTACCAAAACACGGGACCTGGAAGTACCACATAGGTCATCAACACTTAATGAGAAGTAAGCCGCGGTCTGAGCCATGATGGTCGCAGCGGTGATCGACGGAGTTACATCGGTTGGAATCAAATCCTTCAACACAATCTCTGCCAAAGTCATATCAACTGGTTGACGGTTTAAAGACGCAAACGCAGTGACACGAATCAACGCACCTTCAAGTTCACGGATATTTGTAAAAATTTTTGAAGCAATGTATTCCAAAACATCATCTGGCGCATTTAATCTTTCTTGCGCAGCTTTTTTACGTAAGATCGCGATACGAGTTTCTAACTCTGGTGGTTGAATATCTGTAATCAAACCCCACTCAAAACGAGAACGGAGACGATCTTCCAAAGTAGTTAATTGTTTAGGCGGACGATCACTTGAGATCACAATCTGTTTGTTTGCGTTGTACAAAGTGTTGAAAGTATGAAAGAACTCTTCTTGGGTCCGCTCTTTGTTCTCTAAGAATTGGATGTCATCAACTAACAGAATATCTAGATCACGGTAACGTTTCTGGAAATTATTTGACTTATCATCACGAATCGAGTTGATAAAGTCATTAGTAAACTCTTCAGAAGACACATAACGCACTCGCACGTTTGGATATAACTCTTTTGCATAGGCCCCAATAGCGTGTAATAAGTGGGTTTTTCCAAGGCCAGAATCACCGTAGATAAATAGCGGGTTATATGCCTTTGCAGGGGCTTCGGAAACTGCCAGCGCGGCTGCATGCGCAAAACGATTAGATGCGCCAATCACGAAAGTCTCGAAGATGTACCGAGGGTTGAGCGCATCAGACCCAACTGGTTTGCTCTCCTCGGGGCGGATTACAACTTCGGGACGCGTAACTGGCTCAGCAGCAGCTGGCAGTTCCAAACTCTCATCAACAGTGACGGCAAAATTAACTTTTTCATTTAATGCAGAAGCCAAAGTTTCTACGATGGAATTACGTAAACGGACATCAATGATGTCTTTAACGAATGCGTTTGGCGCGGCGATTAAAAGATTTGGGGTGCCAGCGCCTTTTAATAACCCAAGCGGTTTGGCCAACTGGAGAACTGCACGGTTTGGACCATCCCCACCAACTTCAGCAACCACCTTCGACCAGAGCGTTGAGAGATCCTCATGAAGATCC